>PKZO01000020.1 GCA_003133125.1 Acidimicrobiaceae bacterium
TCGCGCTCTCACCGACTCGCTCAACAACACCCACGACGCCGCGCTCTTGGGCGCGTGCAACAAGATGTTCTGGTCCGAGGCCCACCGCGCGACCATGGAACTCGCGATGGACGTCCTGGGCATGGAGGGGCAGGTCCTGAGCGGTAAGGGCGACGACGTGAGCTCGCTACCGGGCATGGGGCGAGGGCGAGCGGATTACCCGGTCTCTGAGTTCCAGGCGCTGTTCTTCTTCTCGCGTTCCGAGACGATCTGGGGCGGCACCGCCGAGATCCAGCGCAACATCATTGGCGAGCGGGCCCTCGGCCTGCCCAAGGAGCCCAAACCTCAGGCCGTTTGAGCCGCTTGTAGTTGGGCGACGTTGCGCTCGTCGCGTCGGTGCGAGAACACGAGACCAACCCCGGTGGCGAGCGCGAGGGACGAACCCACGGCGATGCCCACGCGCGGGTTGGACCACGAGACGATCAGGCCTACGAGCGGAGCCCCGATGGGCGTCGTGCCGAGGAACGCAATGGCGTAGAGACTCATGACGCGTCCTCGCATCTGCTGGCTCGAGTTCAACTGCAGCGTAGCGTTCGCGGTGGCGATCAGGGCGATCGAGAAGGCCCCGGTGGGCACGAGGGCAATTTCAGCCCACGTGACGCTCGGCGCGAACGCGACCAAAGTCATGAACGAACCGAATCCCAGCATGAGAAAGGCGAGCATCTTGGGCGTGGGCCTAGACCGGTGCGCGACCACCAATCCACCAATGACCGCCCCGGCGCCCATGGCGGCCATGAGAAGCCCGTAATCCGCCGCGGAATTCTGGTGGAACGTCTGGCGCGTCAGCAGCGGCAGGGTGACCGTGAAGTTGTAGGCGAACGTCCCCACCACCGCGACCGCCACGACCACGTTGCGCAACAGCGGGTTGTCGGCGACGTAGCGAAGTCCCAGACGCAACTGACCCTTTTGTCGTTCGACGGTCTTCATGGGCAGGAACTCACTCCTTCGCATCATGAAGAGCGCCAACAACACCGCCGCGAACGAGGCGGCGTTGGCGTAAAAGCAGTCCGCCGTTCCCACGACCGCGATGAACCCCGCGGCGATACCGGGTCCGATCAGGCGGCCCGCGTTCATCAGCACGCTGTTAAGGCTCACGGCGTTGGCGATGAGTTCGTGCCCGACCATCTGCTGGACGAAGGCCTGGCGTGCGGGGTTGTCAAAGAGGTTCACCACGCCCAACAATCCGGCGAGGACCATGACCGTCGCCAGGGTCGCGTGATGGGTCGTCACGAGCACGCCGAGCACGAGCGCGAGCACGGCCGCGCCACACTGGGTGAAGTAGAGGATCCGGCGCTTGTCGTGACGGTCCGCGATGAGCCCGCCGTAGGATCCGAGCAGCAACATGGGCACGTACTGCAGCGCGATGACGAAGCCGAGGTCGACCGAGGAACCAGTCAGTTGGAGCACCAGCCAGCCCTGGGCGACAGACTGCATCCAGGTCCCCGAGACTGAGATGAGTTGGCCCACGAAATACAGTCGGAAGTTGCGCACCGAGAGCGCGGCGAAGGTCTTAGAGGAGAAACGTCGCGCTGCGCTCATCGCTCTTCCAGGAGCTTCTCGAGGAACGCCGCTGCTTCGCGGGCCCGACGCTGGTCGGCGAGTGAGAGCGTGAGGAGCTTTCGTTCTATGAACTCGGCCTTCCTCTTTCGAATGGTGTCGAGCTCGCGTCGTCCCGCACTCGTGAGTGAGACCCGCGTGCAGCGGCGGTCCTCTGAGTCGAGAGTGCACTTGATGAGACCTCGACGTTGCATGTCGCGCACGAGCCGGGTCACCGAGGGGGGTTGGATGTGCTCGGCGGCGGCCAAGTCGCCAAGCGAAGGGCTCTCGTACTTGGCGATGGCGGCGAGCATCGACGACTGGCCCGGCGATACGCCGTCGAGCGCGGTACCGCGCAGTTTTCTATTCAGGCGCGTCACGGCCCGTCGAAGTCGGGCAGCGGTTTCAGCGGTTGTCTCTTCCATTAGTTCACCTAACTAAATAATAACCGCGCCGCACCGACTCGTGACCGAAGCGTGAATATTGAGTGGCTTTACAGTTGGCGGTAGCGCGGCACGTAGCCTCCCGCGCCCAGTGACATGGAGTCTTCGGGATCGATCGTGTCGTCCACTCCGCCCACGACCTCGGTCACCCACTCCAGGCGGTCGGTTAGGATCCGGGTGACGCCGCCTTGGAGCGTGTCAGAAGAGATGGCGCAACTCGAACACGCGCCCTGTAGTTGCACTTCCACGACGCCGCTCTGGACGTCGGCGCGCACGAGCACCAGATCACCGCCGTCAGCCTGGACGGCGGGGCGCATGAGGTCGAGCAGGGCGTTGAGCGCCTTGAGGCGACTGGCGCGTTCTTGGTCTGAGAGTTCTGGCACTGGACCAGTCTGCCGTGAAAACGCTTGACCGTGACCTCGCCGAGGTCTTGGCTACGATTTTGAAATGAGCACTCTGCGCACCTGGCACCCTGACGACATTGACCTGTCGGACCTGGAGTTTTGGAAACTCCCCTGGTCCGAGCGCGACGCGGCGTTCGCGACGCTGCGTCGCGAACGGCCCATCTCAAAATACGACGAACCCGTCGTTGATAGAACCGCCATCGAATTCCCTCAGGGAGCCGGCTATTACGCGCTCACCCGCTACTGCGACGTCGCCGAGGCATCGCGCCACCCTGACGTGTTCATCTCGAGTCCCGGGGCGGTCTCACAGATGGATCTACCCGCCGAGATGGTCGAATACTTCTCGGGCATGATCTCGACCGACAATCCCAAACACGCGCGACTTCGCCGGATCGTCTCGAACGCCTTTAATCCGCGCAACGTGCGCGCGATCGAAGAGTCGATCGAGCGCGTGGCCGAAAAGACCATCGCCGACGCGCGCGAAAGCGGATCAGGGGACTTTCTCNNACCGACATCATTCCCGCCGACCAGGACCAGATTCTCGCGGTGCTCGAAGCGGGAGCCACCTTGACGGGCATCATGGAAGAGCTCGGTAAGTACCGGCGCGATAACCCCATAGATGACATCACGAGCGCGCTCGTGAACGCCGAGATCGAATCGGAGAAGTTGACCCAGCAGGAACTCGCCTCGTTCTTCGTCCTGCTCGTCGCCGCGGGTAACGAGACCACGCGCTCCGCCCTCGCCCACTCGCTGCACACGCTGACCCAACACCCCGATCAGAAGGCGCGTCTCGTCGAGGACTTCGAGGGACTCGCCAAGACCGCCACCGACGAGATCGTTCGCTGGGCGTCACCCGTGATCTGGATGCGGCGCACCTTGTCGCGCGACTATACGTTGTCCGGCGTCGACCTGAAGGCGGGCGAGAAGGTGCTGCTCTTTTACAACTCGGCCAATCGCGACGAGGACGTCTTCGAAGACCCCGATGTCTTTGACGTGGGGCGCACGCCCAACGAACATTTCGGCTTCGGCGCGCCCGGACCCCACTTCTGTCTCGGATCACACTTGGCCCGAGAAGAAATAACGGTGATGTGGCGAAAGTTGCTGGCGGCGGCCCCTTCGATCCATTCAACCGGCGAACCGGCGCAGCTCGTGTCGAGTTTCGTGAACGGTACCAAGAGACTCCCGTACTCTTTTTAAGACCTCTCGGCGAGCGCCTCGTCGAAGGCCCGCAGCGCCCGGGGTCCCCATACGGTTCCCGGACCGCCGTTCATCGCAATCGCCACGCCGATGGCTTCGGCGAGTTGTTGGCGAGTCACGCCTTGTCGAACGGCGCCCCTGGTGTGGGCGACAATGCAACCGTCGCATTCACGCGTGATGGCGATCACGACCGAGAGCAGCTCCTTGGTCGCCCTCGTCAACTCACCCTCGCGCATCGCCGCCGCCGAGAGCTCCGCATGCCCTCGCATGACATCAGGAATCAGCTCACGAAGATCGAGCGCCGGTTGACGCAGTTCCTCGCGAATAGTGTTCATACTCTCCATGGTCACCTCCAACGGTCAGCGTAGCGAAACGCCGAAAGCCCGCTACCCGCAGGTACTTCACAACACTCCCTAGGATTGACCCGTGAGTGTTATCGACGACCTGGTAGCCAACAACGCGCACTACGTGGCTCGCCGCGGTCAGCGCGAGATGGCGACTGAACCCCAGTTGCACCTCGCGGTGCTGACGTGCATGGACTCGCGACTCGACCTCTTCGGTGCCCTGGGACTCGACCTGGGCCAGGTGCACTTGATCAGGAACGCGGGCGGCATCGCGACCGACGACGCCGTGCGTTCGCTCCTGCTCAGCCAGCGACTCCTCAGCACCCGTTCGATCATGGTCATCCACCACACTCGATGCGGCCTCGAGGCGTTCGAGGAGGAGTCACTGCAACGCGACCTCGAGCGCGAATTCGGCGTGCGACCGCCCTTTCGACTCGGCGCCTACAAGGACGTGCAGCGTGACGTTCGCGAAACGGTGAACAAACTTCGCTCGAGTGTCTTTCTCGACAGCACCGAAATCCGTGGCTTCGTCTTTGACGTCGACCTCGCCCACCTGAACGAAGTTTCAGTCAAGTAGTGACTTCTTGAAACCCTTACTCGTCCATTCAAAGCCATTGGCCTCATAGAAGCGATGCGCGTCGACGCGCACGTTGCGGCTCGTGAGCTGGATGCGGTAGCAACCAGAGTCGCGGGCCATCTTCTCGGCGTGGGCGAGCATGAGCGCGCCCACGCCCATGCTCCGTCGGTCACTTCGCACGTGCACGCTCTCGATTTCACAGCAAAGCCCCCCGGTGTGTTGGAAGTGAGGAAAGATCATCACTTGACACACGCCAATCACTTCACCCGACGCCTCGGCGACCAGTACGTCGCCGTGGCGTCGACGCGTCTCTTGGGCGGCTTCCCAGTACGCGTCGAGTTGCTTCGGATCCTCGCCGTGCGCACTGAGCGATCCCGCCACGAGGATGGGTAACGCCGCTTCGAGGTCCTCGCGCTTTAGCGAACGAACGACGACGTCCATCAGGCCCTGGGATCGATGGGCGTGAGCACTCCCACGCTCTCTTCAATCGCCTCGGCGGCGTCGAGACAGAGGTCCTCGCGAAACAGGTCGCCAATGATCTGAGCGCCCGTGGGAAAGCCGTTCGCGACGCCCGTGGGCACGCAGGCGGCGGGCAGTCCCAGCAGATTCGCGGGTGTGACGAAACGGATCATTTCAACGACCTTCAGCGCCGCTTCGCTGCTCTCGATGTCAAAACCGTGGGCGAAGGGGGCCTGGGTCCACGTGGGGCCCACGATCAGCGGGTATTCAGTCATGAATTTGCGCCACGCCCGAGCGACGCCAAAGCGCGCCTGATGCATCCGAGAGAGCGACTCCGAGGTGGCTTGGGGAAAGCCAATGTCCGTGTACTCGAGGAACTTGCGGCCACCCTCACCAATCACCGACTGCAACAAGGCTTCATCGACCTTGAGACTGGACCAGATGAGTTCGGCCCACGAGAGGTACGCCTCGATCAACATCGGCGGCTCGATCTCGTCGACCTCGTAGCCGGCCGCTTCGAGGGCTCGACCGGCCACTCGCACGCCCTCGGCGACCTGGGGATCAGTCGTTCCTCCGGGTGGATTGATGACCAGCGCCACCCTTCGCGGCGCCTCAGAACCGCGCAACGGCACCGTAACGCTCTGGGGGTCACGAGGGTCGGCGCCCATGAGAATCTCGAGCCCGACGCGCACGTCACTAACGTGACGCGCGAGCACGCCCTGGGCGAGCATGATCTGGGCGCTGATCGGCATCTCAAAGAGCGCGGAATCGTTCACCAGGGCGACGCGACCACGCGACGGTTTGATCGAAGCGATACCGCACGCGTAGGCCGGATTGCGCAGCGATCCACCGATGTCGTTGCCCAGTCCAATCGGACTCATTCCCGACGCAATGGCACTCGCCTCGCCGCCCGACGAACCGCCCGAGGTGTAGCCATGACGCCACGGGTTGTGCGTCGCGCCATAGAGCGATGACTCGGTGTTGACGCGAAGTCCCAAGTCGGGCATGTTCGTGCGCGCGAGCATCACGCCACCCGCCCCGCGCATGCGCTCGACGCTGGGCGAGTCGGTGGTAGCCATTAGGTCCTTCAAAACAGCCGAGCCTTCGTTGGTGGTGTACGTCGCCGCGTCGATGTTCACCTTCACGCTGAACGGCACGCCGTGCAGCACGCCAAGCGCTTCGCCGGCCTTCTGTCTCGCGTCGGCCTGGTCAGCCTCACGACGCACCTCATAGTGGCGGACCTCGACCACCGCATTCAGTTCACCGTTGACCGCCTCGATGCGCGCCAGATGTGCTTCAACGACCTCACGCGAGGTCGTCTCGCCGTCGCGAATCTTCCTCGCGAGCGACGTCGCAGACTCTTGCCACAGTTCGTTTCCCATGATCCTCCCAAGCACTCGTCTCGGAAGGTAGTTTGCCACGCCCGCGCGGGGCGCGGCTCAGCCGAAACGACCGAGGGTGTAGTCGAGTGTTCGCGGATCGTTGGGGTTGTTGAAGATCTTTTCGGTGGTGTCGAACTCGATGAGCTCGCCCGCCCGGTCCTCGCCCATGAGCAAGAATGCACAGTCGTCCGAGATTCGTGCCGCCTGCTGCATGTTGTGGGTGACGATCACGATCGTGACGCGCTCTTTCAGAGTGGTCATGAGCTCTTCGATCTTCAAGGTGGCGATGGGGTCGAGCGCCGAGGTGGGTTCGTCCATCAAGAGGACCTCGGGGTCCATGGCGAGCGCTCGCGCGATGCACAGACGCTGCTGTTCACCGCCCGAAAGATTCGACGCGGCAACCTTCAGACGCGTCTCGACGCTGTCCCAGAGGGCTGCCGAACGCAGTGACGTCTCGGCCGCTTCGTCGAGGAGTGCCTTCTTCTTGATGCCGTTGAAACGCAGCCCCGAGACAACGTTGTCGTAGATCGACATCGTCGGAAAGGGATTAGGGCGCTGGAAGACCATTCCCACGCGCGTGCGCAGTTCAGTGACGGTGACGTCGCCGCGGTAGATGTCGGTGCCTTCGAGCAGTATCTGACCCGAGACCTTGGCGCCGGGGGTCAAGTCGTGTAGGCGATTGAGTGCCCGCAGCAAGGTGGTCTTGCCCGATCCGGATGGACCAATCAGGCTGGTCACCCGGTTCTTCGCGACGTCGAACGTCGCATCACGAACAGCGACGCGACCGTTGAAGGACACCGCGACATCCTTCAGCTGCATCGCACTGTGACCAGGCACGCGCTCGATGACGGCTTGCTGGTTGGTCGCTTGCGTTTCGGACATGATTTTCTCCATTAGTTATTCACCTTTTGCTTCCTCGAGGCCCAGATTCGGGCCGTTAAACTTAGAACGAAAACGAACGCGACGAGCACCAATGCTGCCCCCCAAACCTGAGCGCGCTGACTGGGCCACGGGGACTTGGCGTTCTCGTAGATCGACAGCGGCAATGCGGATACGGGATTGAACGGCTGCCACGAGTTGAGGTAGCCGCCCCCGATGACCAGGAGCACGGGGGCCGTCTCGCCAATCGCGCGCGAGATTGCCAGAATGGAACCGGTCACGATCCCGGTCAACGCTGACGGCAAAACGATGCGCAGTGACACCTTGTGGGGCTTTGCGCCCAAAGCCAGACCCGCTTCGCGCAGGGTGTTGGGAACGTTCAGCACGGCGATCTCGGTCGAGATAATGATCACCGGCAGCATCAGCACCGCCAGGGCGAACGAACCAGCAATTGCCGAAAAGCCGACGTGTAGGTCCTGGAGGACGAATGAAAAGGCGAAGAGGCCCATGAGTATGGACGGTGCACCGGCCATGGTCTGAGCGATGATGCGAAGTGCGGAGGCGAACTTTGAGGTCGATTCGGCGAGGAAGACACCGACCAGGACGCCGACGGGGATGGCCATGACGGCGGCGTAGATGTTGAGTGCAATGCTCCCGATGATGGCGTTCGAAAGGCCGCCGGTCGCGTTTGGGTCAAGGAGGCTGGGCGTCGCGGGAACCTTCGTGAAGAACGTGCCCGTCAGTTGGGGCGCACCGCGCTGAACCAACTGCCAGAGCAAAAGGATTAATGGCACTGCAGCGATGGCAAGGGCCAGGGCACACAGGATCGTCATAACCCGCGAGATCAAGAGCCTTCTCGCGCGCGTACTGTGCGAGACGCGACGGATCTCTTCGCGCATGGACTGCGCGACTTCGATTGGTTCGTCGAGTTGCGTGAGGTCGTTCATACTTGGGCCATCACTTTGCGTTGACGACTAACGAGCCAACGACTGACGAGCGACAAACTGAAGCTCAGCAGCATCAAGAGCACTCCGAGCGCCATCAGCGCCGAGATCTCGTTACCTTGAGCCTCGCCGAACTCAGTGGCGATCCACGACGCGATCGACGTGCCGGGATCGAGCAGGTGGAACTGCACCTTGGCGACACCACCGGCGATAAGGGCAACGGCGACGGTCTCACCCGTGGCACGCGCGAGCGCGAGGAAGGCCGCGCCGAAAAGACCGATGCGTGAGGTGGGCAAGACCACTTTGCGAATTACCTGCCAGCGTGTCGCCCCGAGCGAGAGGCTCGCTTCGATGAGGTCCTGGGGAACGACGGCGATGACCTCGCGACTGATGGCGACGAAAGTCGGAAGGATCATGATACCAAGAACGATCGCGGCTAAAAGAAGGGAGGGGCCGTACTGCTGACTGGGATCGCCGAACAACGTGTGCGCAAAGGGCCAGGAGTTGAGCCAAGGGTCGACCGACTTGTACATCCACGGCGCGAGGACGAGAAAGCCCCACAGGCCGTACACGATGCTCGGCACCGCCGCGAGCAATTCGACCAAGGTCGCCACGATGTTGCGTAGGCGCCTCGGCAAAAAGAAGACAATGGAAATCGAGGTGCCCAATCCGATGAGCACGGCGATCACGAGCGCAATGAGTGACGTTTCGAGGGTGCCCACGATCATGGCGAGCCCGCCGAAGGGTCCCGTGGGCGACTGCCAGCCACTGCCAGTGATGATCGTCGCCGGGTGGTGTAACCACGTCGGCAGCGACTTTTGGAAAATAGAACCTACGAAGCCGACTGACACGGCGGCGAACAAGACACAAGCCGCAAGTAAGAGGTAGTGGTACCACGTGCGCGAGGTGGTGGAGGAGCCGAACTCCTCCACCACCTGGCCGTGAATTTCAAGGTCAGAAATCGATTCTTCAATCATCAGTTACTGAACTCTTCTCCTGACCTAATTCTTGCTAATTCGTTTTCTTACGACTTCTGCGTCAGCAGCACCGTGCCGCTGGACGTGACCTGCTCCAGCTGCTGGCGTGCGTACGCCTGTACCGGCTTTGGCAGGGGCACGTAACCTTCACCCTGTGCGATGCCGCTGTTCTGGGCGAAGTGGGTCTCCCAGTCGAGGTACTTGACAATCGCTTCGCCGGTTGTCGCACTTGTCTGGCTCTTGGCGACGATGGCCCAGCTGTAGGTCGCAAAAGGCCACACATTGTTACCGGGCTCGTTGACGATCGAGAAGCTGTCGGGCGTGATGTTCGTCCCTGCCGCAGTAGCGGCGGCGGCGATTTCAGCCAACGTCGGCTGAAGCCACTGGCCGTTCTTGTCCTGGAGTGACGCAGTCTGAATGGCGTCGTTGCCGGGAATCAGCACGTAGCTGTACTCAACGTAACCAATGGCACCAAGCGTGTTGTCGATGTCTTGAGCCATCGCGGCGTTGTTCGCTGCGGCCAAGACGTTCGTTGCGCCCCACGCAGCTCCCGTACCCTCCATCACATTGCCACTGACGGGCTGGGTGGCGCTACCGGCCTGGTGCAGGAAGTCCGTGAAAGCGTACGTCGTACCTGAACTCGCACCACGGTAGATGACCTTGATGGTGTTACGCGCCTCGTTATTGGTACCGAGGGCTGCGAGCGCCTTGCCGAGCGTTGCACCGGTACCACCGTTGGTGGCGACGATCGTCGGGTCTGACCACTGGGTCACTGTGCCGTTGTAGATTGCAGCAATCTCGGCGGCGGTCAACTTCACGTTGTCAAAACCCGCACCAAGGTTGTAGCCAATGACGGCTCCGCCAAGGATGTAGGGAACTTGCACGTAATTCGACTCAGTAACACCGCTCGGTAGCGTGCCCGCGGTCGCGGTCATGGGCTGGTCCGAGAAGCCGATGTTGACCGAACTGTTCGTGATGTCGGTGCGTCCAGTACCTGATCCAGCGGCCGGGTACGAACTGAATGACACTTGGCCACCCGCGGTGTACGCCGAGGAACCACTGGTCGTCGCGCCCACTTCAGGCGCGTCAAAGGACGAGCCGTTAATCGCAAGCGAAGCAGTACCAGGTACCTTGAGGTCGATGTCACCGGCTAAACCAGTACCCTGCAGATTGGGCTTCGTTGGCGAGTAACCCTTCGGACAGCCTTTCGTGGTCACACGAGCCGACTTAAGTGCGGTTGCCGTCAATTCGTAACAGATATGCG
>PKZO01000064.1 GCA_003133125.1 Acidimicrobiaceae bacterium
TGAACAAGATGATGTCGCCGCGGGTGCGAATCTCCTTTAAGACCTTCTTCAACCGTTCCTCGAAGTCACCGCGGTAACGACTACCCGCGACGAGCGCTCCGAGGTCAAGGGTGTAGAGCTGCTTGTCCGCCAGGGTGACCGGCACCTGGTTCGCGACGATCTTCTGGGCGAGGCCTTCGACAATGGCGGTCTTACCCACCCCGGGCTCGCCGATCAGGACCGGGTTGTTCTTGGTGCGTCGTGACAGGACCTGCATCACGCGCTCGACTTCCTTGTCACGACCCACGAGAGGGTCGAGCTTGCCCTCGCGGGCGAACTGGGTGAGATTGCGACCGAACTGGTCCAAGACCGCCGACCCACCGGACTCCTCGGGACCACTCTTTTGACCGCTGCCCGACGGCACGCCGGTCTCCTTGCCGGCTTGACCCGACATCATCTGGATGACCTGGGTGCGCACGCGCGCCATGTCGGCGCCAAGGTCGTTCAGGACTTGGGCGGCGACCCCGTCGCCTTCGCGTACGAGCCCGAGCAGCATGTGCTCGGTGCCAATGTAGGAGTGACCGAGTTGGAGGGCCTCACGAAGCGAGAGTTCGAGGACCTTCTTCGCGCGCGGCGTGAAGGGGGGCGATCCGGGTGAAGGGTTGGCGTTGGCCCCGATGGCCTCTTCGACCTTCTCGCGCACGACGTCAAAGGTCACGCCCAGGGCGTCCAGGGCCTTGGCGGCCACACCTTCGCCCTCACGGATCAGTCCGAGCAGGATGTGCTCGGTGCCGATGAAGGCGTGGTTGAGGTCACGTGCTTCTTCCTGCGCGAGTACGAGCACTCGACGGGCACGGTCTGTAAATCGCTCGAACAATGTTTATCCTTTACGTGTCAACAATTAGAAGTGTACCGGTGCGAGGGCCCAATTCATTCCAGCCCCTCGAACCAGCAAGAACGGGCCTCTAAGGTGGGTGGGGTGAACCCGCTTGAGATACTCCAGCTGGAACTGGTCGAGTTGGACCTGCAACGTCTCGAGTCACTCCTGGCCGAATCGGTCATCTACGGCGACGACTACCTGGACTCGGTCACCACCCATCTGATCTACGCCGGCGGAAAACGATTGCGACCGATGCTCGCGATCGCCTCGGCGACCGGTGGGGCCCGCGAGGCCTCGCGCGAGGACCTCTTGGGCGGCGTGGCGCTCGAGTTGTTGCACCTCGCGTCTCTATATCACGACGACGTCATGGACGAGGCCGAAGTGCGTCGAAACGTCGACAGCGTGAACGCCCGTTACGGCAACCTGATCGCCATTGTCGCCGGGGACTACCTCATGGCGCGATCGGCGAGCATCGCGGCCGACCTCGGCGTCGAGATGGCGGGTCTGATGGCGCGCACCCTGGCGTGGCTGACTCGCGGCCAGGTCTCAGAAGTGCGCACGGCCTTCTCGGTGGAGCGAACCGAGGCTGACTACTACGAGGCCATCGAGGGCAAGACCGCCTCGCTGCTCGCTTCGAGTTGTCGAGTGGGGGCCATCACCGCCCAGCACGGACCCGCCGAAACCGAAGCGCTCAGCGAATTCGGACGGTGCTTTGGGATGATCTACCAGTTGCGCGACGACATACTGGACGTCACCGCCACGGACAACCAACTCGGCAAGCCCGCCGGCCAGGACCTCGCCGAGGGCATCTACAACCTGCCCACGCTCTTCGCCCTTCGTGACCCGGTCATCGGCGACGAGCTGCGCGCCATCCTCGGCGAGGCGCTCAACGACGCGGACCGTGAGCGGGCCCGAAAGCTCGTCGTCGCGACCGACGGCATCGCCCAGACGATCCTCGCCGCCCAATCATTCCTCGAAAAAGCCCAGATCGCGCTGGCCCAGGTGAACGGCGCCGAGCTTCGTCGAGGCTTCAGTGCCCTGATCGAGTCCCTGCTCGAGGACTTACCCTCTTACTGATCGCGTAAGGGCTTGAGCGTGGGAAAGGCGATGACCTCGCGAATGTTCGCCACGTCAGCGATCAGCATCGCGAGTCGGTCCATGCCCACGCCCAGTCCCGCCGTCGGCGGCAGGCCCCACTCGAGAGCCTTTATGTAGTCCTCGTCGATGGCCATCGTCTCTTCTTCTCCCGCGGCCGCGAGTCGCGCCTGCTCTTCGAAACGCGCTCGCTGGTCGAGCGGATCGATCAGCTCGCTAAAACCGTTGGACAACTCGCGCGTCGCGGCGTAGGACTCGAATCGTTCGGTGAGTTCTGAGTCGACCTGATGACGGCGCGATAGGGGCGACACCTCGACGGGGTAGTCGGTGACGAAGATTGGATTCCAGAGCGACTCCTCGCAGGTCGCCTCGAACAACTCCGCGAGCACGCGTCCGGGGCCCCAGGTGGCGTGCACGTCGACACCGCGGTCCTTCGCCAGTGCGACCAGGCGTTCGAGGCTCGTGTGCACCGACACCTCCTCGCCTAGCGCCTCACTCGCCAGTTCGGCCATGGACCGGCGCGGCCAGGGTGCGGCGAAGGAGAACGGTCGACCCTGGTACGTGGTCTCAGTCGTGCCGAGCACGTCGCGCGCCANNTAACCACAGTTCGGGCGCGATGCGCAGGAAGAACTCACTGTCGAGGGCGTTGTGGTGCGTCGAGAACGGTCGCGCCGCCGCGCCCGTCGCGATCGGATTGAGGATCGGCGTCTCGACCTCGAGGAAACCCGCCGCCCAGCATCGCTCACGCACCGAGCGCAGCACCGCCGAGCGCCGGCTCAGCGCTTCACGCGACTCGGGATTGGCCCAGAGGTCCGCTTCGCGGTGGCGATAGCGCAGGTCGTAGTCGCTGATGCCCGCCCACTTGTCGCCGAAATTGTGCTGTGCCTCGGCGAGGCGGACCCACGAGGCGACCTTGACCGAGAGCTCGCCCCGCTTGGTTCGCACGACTTCGCCGCTCACCCCGACCCAGTCGCCCAGGTGCAACTTCGCGAATTCCTCGAAGTCACCGGTTAACGCCGCCAGCGCGAAGAGTTGGATCTCACCGGTCGAGTCACGCATCGTCGCAAAGGCGAGTTTGCCTTGGGTGCGTAGCAACATCACCCGACCCGCCACGTTGACGTTTATCGCGGATTCCTCGCCGTCACTGAGGTGCGCGTAGGCCGACTGCAGGGCGGCGCAGTAGGCGTTATGGGCAAAGGTGTACGGCGTGGTCACAGAGCGTCTCCCAAATGATTACGTTCATGAACGATACGCAATCCGTGGAGGGTCAGCCATGGTTCTACGTGTTGAATGTGCTTGGTGTGCGGCGAGATGAGCCCCGCGAGCCCGCCCGTCGCGATCACCGTCGCGGGCCCGAGTTCCTTGAGGATCCGTTCGACGACCCCGTCGACCTGGGCGGCGAAGCCGTAGAGGACGCCCGATTGGATCGATTCGACCGTCGAGCGACCGATCACCGAGCGCGGACGCACCAATTCGACCGAGCGCAGCGCCGACGCGTGCGCGTAGAGCGCCTCGAGCGAGATCGCCACCCCGGGGGCGATCGCCCCGCCCAAGTACTCTCCGCGTTCACTCACGACGTCAAAGACCGTGGCCGTACCCATGTCCACCACGATCGAGGCGCCCGGGTAGAGGTCGTAGGCGCCCACCGCGTCGGCGATGCGGTCCGCTCCCACCTCGCGCGGGTTGTCGTAGAGAATCGCCATGCCCGTCTTGGTCCCCGGTCCGATCACCGTGAGCTCGAGACTCGAGAACCACCGGTTCGCCATACGACGTAGTTGCGTCGTCACCGCCGGCGCGGAACTAGAGATCGCCATCGCGGTGACCGCGGTGCGCAGGTCGAGCCCCTCGAGGTCGAGCAACTGGGTGAGCACCATCGCGTGTTCGTCGGGCGTGCGGTTCGCGTCAGTCGAGATGCGCCAGTGATGCGTGAGACCGTGCTCGCCGCTCGCGCGCGCGAATCCCATGGCGTCGGCCGCTTCGGGCGTCTCGGGCCCGAACAACCCGATCACGGTCTCGGTGTTGCCAACGTCGATTGCGAGCAGCATCAATCCCTCCTGGGACTGACGAACACGGGTGCGTTGTCGATGAGTCGGATGCCGTCGACGATGCCCGCGACCAGCGCGCGAAACTCGCCGCCCTGGTCGTCGCGCGCGGGCACGAGGGTGACCGGGTCCACGACGTCGGCGTAGGCGACTTGCACGCCCGCGTCCTGCATAAGCGCGCGCATCACGCGGCGCATCTCACTGGCGTAGAGATTCGAATCGGTCACGCGAAAGAGGGCCCGCGAGAGGGCCCGCGCCTGGTCGCGAGCGGGCTCGCTCAATAACAGGTTGCGACTCGAAAGAGCGAGGCCGTCGTGATCGCGCACGATGGGACAACCAACTACCTCGACCGGCAACGCCAGGTCGCGCACCATCTGGCGCACGACGGCGATCTGTTGGTAGTCCTTCTCCCCGAAGTAGGCCCGACACGCTCCGCTGACCGCGAAGAGCTTGGCCACGACGCTCGCCACGCCGTCGAAGTGTCCGGGGCGACCCGCGCCCTCGAGCAAGTCGCCGACGCCGTGAACCGTCACGGTCGTCGACGTCGATTGGGGGTAGTCGGGCCACATCTCTTCGAGCGTGGGCTCGACCAGGCAGTCAACGCCGTGCTGGAGAGCGAGGCGGTGGTCGACTTCGGGGGTACGCGGATAGTTCCCTAGATCAGTCGGATCACCGAATTGGCGCGGATTCACGAAGATGGTGACGAGCACCACGTCACCGCGCGACTTCGCCTCGTCGAACAGTGAGGTGTGACCAGCGTGCAGGGCCCCCATGGTGGGTACGAGACCGACCGAGCGGCCCGCGTCACGTTGGCGCTGGGCGTAGTCGCGCCATTGGGCAATGGTCCTAAGACGCTGCACGTCAGGCGATCTTTGACGAACGTCGCTCGGCGAGCTCAAAGGCCGCGTTGGCGAGCGCGACGTAAAGAGAGCGTTCCTCCTCGGGCATCGCCGCCAGGTGCGCGTCGATCGTGGCCAGGTCACCGCGCGACGCCGGACCGGTCAACGCCTGTTCGGGACCCACCTCGAACGCGTCCTCGAGCGCCTGACGACTGAGCGCCAGGAAGTCCTCGAGCGCCAATCCCGCGCTCTCGGCGAGACGCTGTACGTGACCCATGAAAGCGACCAGATGGTTCGACGCCGCCGTCGCGGTGGCGTGATAGAGGGTTCGCTGGTCGTCACGAAGAGTGATCACGCGTCCGTGGAGCGACTCGACGACCCTGACAACCACTTGGTCACCACTGACGCAGTACGTGGCGCCCATCAGTCGCTTCGCGCCGAGTTCACCCGAGGGCAACGTCATGAGCGGATGCAACGAACCTACGCGCGTGTGGCCCTTTAGTACGTCGAGGTTCCGCGAGCCCGCCACGTGGCAGAGCACGAAGTCTTCGCTGGGTGTGATCTCGAGTGCGACGTTCGCAATCTCGTCGTCGGGCACGCAGAGCAAGACCACTTCGGGCGAGTCCAGCCGGCTCACTTCGTGGTGCGAGAGGAGTTGGATCCGATGTCCCACGTCACCCAGGGCGCGCGCGAACGAGGTACCAGCGCGGCCGGTGCCGATGATGGTGCTTCTCATAAATGCTCCGATCCGTTCCGGCCCCGGGGGTGCCGTTCGGTGTTAGCGCAACGATTCGAGTGTACCCAGTGCCACGACCCGCCCGTTCGACGCGGCGAGTTGCTCGCCGCTCACGAGTGCCGGCGCGAGTTCGGCCAAGGGGTACAGGACGAATGCGCGTTCGTACATCCTCGGATGAGGCAGGAGTAACTCGGGGTCCTCGCTCGTCTCCTCGCCCACCAAAAGGACGTCCACGTCCAACGTTCGAGGTCCCCAGTGCACTTCGCGGGAACGACCTCGAGCCACTTCGGCGCGCTGGGCGCGCTCTAAGAGTTCGCGCGGCGTTGCTTCAGTCGCCAACTCGAGGACCAGGTTCCAAAAGTCGTCCTGGACAACGCCACCCACCGGCTCGGTCTCGTAGACCCTCGAAAGGCGATAGAGGTCAGTGCCAGCCACGACGCGAACACCCTCACGCAGGTGTTCGGCGCGCTCGCCCAGGTTCGAACCGAGCGAGAGGTACGCGAGACGCACGCTACCTCGACAGTGTCGTGCGCACACCCACAGTCGCGACGTCCTCCTCGACCGGAGGCTGCAACTTTCGCACACCCACGCTCACCGACTTGATCGCGGGATCGAACTCGAGGATCTTCTTGGCCACCCGGGTGGCGAGCGTCTCGAGCAACAAGAACTTTCCTTCGACCGCGACCTTGGTCGTCAGCTTCAAGACCGCGGCATAGTTGGTGGTCTTGGCGAGGTCATCGCTCTTCGCCGCCGCAGCGAAGGGACGATGAAGGTCGATGTCAAAGGCGAGAGGTTGAGCGCGCCGACGCTCACGCTCGAGCACCCCGACAATGGCGTCCACCCGCAGTTCGCGTAGTTCAATGACGTCCTTCACGGTGCCTCGGGCAGATCAAAGAGGACGGTCCGTCCTTCGGGCCCGATCGACCGCTTGAAGAGACGCTCGACGAGCGCGACCGCCGTGGGCACGGTGGGCGCCTTCTTGGTCCAGACCAGGTAACCAGCGATCACCCCGAGCAAGCGGTCTGATACCTCGTCGCTGTGCAACAGCACCATGACGTTCGAACTCATGGAGTTCGCCATGTCCTGGTAGCACGCCTCGAGGACCTCGCGTTGCTGGGGCCCTCCACGCAACGCGTAATGGCTCGCGGTCAGACCGTGCTCGAAGTACGTGGTCAGATTCTGCATCTCGGGCAGGATTGAGATGACCCGTCCGAAGCCCTGGTGCTTCAGCCACAACAGTTCCTCGTCGCGGCGCACCCGACGGTGCACGGTCGTCGAGCCGCCCGGTCGCTCCGACACCGCAAGGATTCCCTTGTAGACCCAGGTGAAACTCCGCGGCTCGATGCCGGCGGCCCACTTTCCCCTCACGAGACAACCTCCTCGACGGGGCGCACGAGCAACTCACGTAGCTGCACGGCGGCGACAGCGTCATGTACTCGCACCATACTGACACCTTCGAGCATCGCCCAGGCTTCGGTCGCGATCGAGCCTTCGAGTCGTTCGTCCACGTCAAGTTCGTGGGCACCCAGTACACCGAGAAACCGTTTTCGACTCGTGCCCACGATCACGCCCGCGCCATACTCTTGGGCGAGGTCCACGAGGCGTCGAATGTTGGCGAGCAGGGCCAGATTGTGCGTGACCGTCTTACCAAAGCCAATGCCCGGATCAATCCACAGGGGCCTCACGCCCAGGTCCCGGGCCTTCGCGGCGACGTCGCCCAAGAACGCCGCCACCTCTTCGACGACGTCCTCGTAGGTCGGATTGAGTTGCATGGTCTTGGGGTCGCCCTTGGCGTGCATCGCCACGTAGCCCACGTCCAGTTCGCCGGCCAGTCCGAGCAACGTCGAAGAGACGTCNNCACCCTTGCCATCTCCTCTGGCTCTTCGACGACGTCGGCGCCCGGACGCGTTGACTCGCCCCCCACGTCCACGACATCACAACCCACGTCAAAGAGCTCTCGCCCCCGTCTGATCGCCGCGTCGGTCGCCTCGGTGCGAGCGGTGGCGTAGAACGAATCGGGAGTCACGTTCACGATGCCCATCACGAGGGGGCTCAGCGCCACGTGGACCTTCGTTGATGGATGTATTGCAGGGCCTCGGCCCGGTAGGCCGCGTCATCGCGAAAGACCCCGCGCACGGCAGACGTCACGGTCGTCGAACCGGCCTTCTTCACGCCACGCATTGACATGCAAAAATGCTCAGCCTCGATGACGACGATTGTTCCCTTGGGATGCAGCTCACGTTCCATCGCCTCGACGATGTCGGTGGTCATGCGCTCTTGGACCTGGAGTCGTCGGGCGTAACCCTCGACGAGCCGGGCCATCTTGGACAGCCCCGTGATGCGCCCATCGGGACCGGGCAAGTAGGCGACGTGCGCAAGGCCCGTGAAGGGAACGAGGTGGTGCTCACATAGCGACGTGAAGGGTATGTCGCGCACCATGACCATCTCGTCGTGGCTGGCCTCGAACGTGACGCGCAGGTGCTCGCCCGGATCAGCCTCGAGCCCCTCGAAGAGCTCGACGTACATGTCCGCCACCCGACGCGGTGTCTCTAACAGTCCTTCACGAGTGGGGTCCTCACCAATGGCTTCGAGGAGTTCTCGGATTAGGCCTTGGACCCGGGACTGGTCGACCACGATCAGGCCTTTCCGACGAAGGTGTAGATCCCGTCGAGGTTGCGGTAACGCTCGTTCACGTCGAGTCCGTAGCCCACCACGAAGTCCGAGGGAATGCTGAATCCCACGTACTTGAGTGACTGTTCGACACGCTGCTCACCCTCTTTTAAGAGCAGGGCGCACACCTCGAGACTCTTGGGGCTTCGAGCGCCTAGGTACTGGCGCAGGTAGTTGAGCGTGAGCCCCGAATCGACCACGTCTTCGACGATGAGCACGTCGCGGTCCGCGAGGTCGACGTCGAGGTCCTTCACGATTCGCACGACCCCGCTGGTCTTGGTCGCGGCGCCGTAGGAGGAGACGGCCATGAAGTCGACCTCGACCGGGAGTTCAATGGCGCGCATCAGGTCCGCCATGAAGTTGATCGCGCCCTTTAAGACGCAGACCAGCAGCGGTGGGTGCCCGGCGTAATCCTGGGTGATCTGGCGGCCGAGCTCGTGCACGCGCTCGTGCACCTCTTTAGCCGAAACGACCACCTCGCCCAACTCGTGCTGCGCCCACCGTGCCGTGAAGTCCTCTGGTGGATGATGACCCATGCAACGAGAGTAGTGGAGTCACTACTCGAGCGTGAGACGTTGAGCGCTGCGCGACAGTCGTCTCTTGCCGGCGAGCTCGGTCGCGACGACTTCGCCCCTCACCACGCCCAGCACGCGTTCGATCTCGTCCGACGACGGAGGGTGCACGCCGTCAGCGTCGTGGGCACTCAGTTGCACGCGCAGCCAGCGACGAAGACGCGCGCTGGGCCACGCGCGAAGTTCGCGGCAATCGACGTCACCGAGTCCTCGCGCGAGGTCCGGAGCAGAAATTTCATCAAGCCAGGCCCGCTCCTCGTGGATCACGCTGGCCTGTCGCGCGAGCAGTGGCACCACGTCGCGACCCGCCACGTCACAGAGGATCGGGATCAGTTCGTGGCGTACCCGGTTTCGGCGAAAGTCGGGACTGTCATTGGTCTCGTCGTAGAGCGGCTGGAAGTTCGAGTCCGCGACGAAGTAGTGCAGGTCGTTTCGTCGCACCTCAATCAGGGGCTTGGTCGGATCGCCGACCAAGGGTGAGAGACCATCGATACCCGCGCCACGCATCATGTTAAGCAGCACCGTCTCGGCGAGGTCGTCCATCGTGTGGCCCGTGAGCACCCCCACCGGCAGCGCGTCACGGCGCGCGGCGCGCGCCCTCGCCTCGAAATTCGCTCCAGGCTCTACCGTCACGTCGTGCAGCGTGAACAAGACCTCCAGACGCTCACAGATCTGACGCACGGCATTGGCCTCTTGCCCGCTCGAGGGACGGGCGTGGTGGTCGACGTGGTGAACGTGGATCTCCAAGCCCTTGGCCTTGGCGAGCAGCAGGAGTCCCAGCGAATCAGGTCCACCCGACACCGCGAGATCGACGCCGTGCGTGCCCGAGGGGAAGCGGCATTGGGCGAGCAAGCTCTCTTGGAGGTTCACGTCCGTAGGTTACGCAAGCGCGCGTCGCGAGCGCCGAGAATCCAGCCGCATCCACGCCCTCGCCGCGAGGTAGATCGCGGCGCTCATCGTGCCCACGAAAAAGCCGATCGGTAGGTCCGTCCAGTACGAACTCGCCACCGCCGCCCACAGGGTGAGCAGCGAAAACACCACCGAGAGCGCGAGCGCACGGTGCGCGCTGCTGGTCACGATCCGCGCCGCGGCCGGGGGTCCGATCATCAGCGAGAAAGTGAGAAGCGCGCCCACCACTGGTACCGCCAAGGCTGACGACAACGCCACGACCACGAGGAACAGCGTGTCGATCAGACGGACGTTGACTCCCTTGGCGACGGCGAGTTCAGACGCGATCGAACTGAATAGCAGTGGCCGGTAGAGCAGCGTCAACCCGAGCGCGCACACCACGGCGAGGACCACGACGGGCAGGATCTCGCTCGAACTCACGCCAAGGATCTCGCCAAAGAGCAGCGCATTCACCGCTGGCTCATAAGCGCTGCTCGTGGCGAGGAACGCCGCGCCCAGGGCGAGCATCATAACCAGTGCCAGCGCGGTCGCCACGTCGCTCCTCGTACGACGACTCATCGAACTGATACCAAACGCCGCGCCGAGGGCGAAAACCACCAAACCGAAGAGCGGATTGATCCCGACGAGATTCGCGCCCGCCGCGCCGGCGAACGCACCGTTGGGAATGGCGTGCGCGGCGAAGGCGGAACCTCGCAGCACGACGAAGAAACCCACCGCTCCGGCGAGCAACGCAATGATTGTCCCGCTGATCCACGCGTTGGTCATGAAGCTCGAGAACACTTAGATCCACCCCACTTGCTCGGGCATCGCGGTCGTTGCGGGCTCCTCGACGACGCGCAGACGCCGTCGTCGTGCGACGAGGTTCACGGCGACGAACTCCACCAGAACGTCCGCGACCACGAAGAAGCTGACGGGCAGACCTCGACCCGACCCGAACCAGTAGTAACTGTCGTAGGCGAACACGATGCCCAACCAGGTCGCCATCACGCCCAGGACACTCGCGAGCACGACTGCGTGCGAGAGCCGCGACACAACCTTGAGCGCGCTCGCCGGTGGTCCGATTAGCAGGGCCGTGGAGAGAATCGAACCAATGGCTATCGCCGAGAGCCCCACCGCCGCGGCGAGCATGACCATGAAGGCAATACCGACCATTCGCAGGCGAACACCGCGCGCGGCAGCGAGTTCGGGACTGATCGAGCCCATCAAGAGCGGGCGTCGGATGACCATGACGCCGACGAGCACAACGACAGAGAGCAACGCGACGTCGGGCAGCGTCGAGGGTCCCACCGTGAATATCGAGCCGAACAGTATCGACTGGGTCGAACCAGTCGTCGAAGTCTGCAGTGTTATCAAGTAGAGGAAGAGCGCCGAGAGCCCGGTCGCGGCGCCGAGGACCACTCCGGTGGCGACGTCGCGGTCCTTCACGCGCTGGACCCCGATTGCGTCCATGGCTCCCGCGCCGATCACCCCGCCGCCGACAAAGCCCAGGAGAGGCGACAACGACGCGAGTGCCGCCCCGGATCCGCCGGCCGTCGCGACGTCGGTGAGAGCGTGTCCGGCGAAGGACTGTCCTCGCAGCACGGTGAAGATGCCGACGACACCTGACACGACCGACACGAGTGCACCCAGCAGAAGAGCCGTGCGCACCGTGCCGTTCGAGAATAGTCCCGGCTCGAGGATCCAGCGCACCATTACTCGAGCACCACCGCGGGATGGTCAGCCACCAGCGAATCGCCGCGCTCATCGCCACCAGCCACGACGAGCACGCGACCGTGAACGCGCAGCACGTCGACGTGATGGCCGTAGAGCGCACTCAACACCTCGGGCTGGACGACTTCTTCGGTCGTGCCACTCGCCACACGCCCATTGGCGACGTAGACCACCCGGTCCATGACTGGCAACAGTGGGTTCATCTCGTGCGCCGACAAGAGAATCGCCACGTGCTGATTCGTCACGACCGAGTGCAGGAGTTGGATGATCTCCTGGGCGCTGCCCGGGTCGAGGTTGGCGAGTGGCTCGTCGAGGAGCAAGAGTTCAGGCTTGCTCACGAGCGCGTGGGCGATCAACACTCGCTGCTGCTCACCACCCGACAACGAACTGATACGCCGGTTCGCGAAGGCCGCTGCCTCCACCGATTCGAGCATTTCGTCGACCAGTTCGTAGGTGTGGCGCGAACGTCGCGCCAACCCGTACCGGTTCCCGTCGATCCCCAGAGCGACAAAATCGCGCACCCGTACTGGCACGTCGGACTCGAAGAGAACCTTCTGGGGAACATAGCCCACCGAACTGTTCGATCGGGTCATGGGCTCGCCGTGGACCAAGACGCGTCCGCGTACGACGTCCTGCAGTCCTAAAAGCACGCGCAACAACGTGGTCTTACCCGCGCCATTCGAACCAATCAGTCCCGTGAACTCGCCGTGGTCGATGCGAAAGTTGACGTCACGCAGGACCATGCGCCCCGAGAGTGCGACGTCGACGTCGACCACCTCTAACAGGTCAATACCAACCATGAGACCTTCCTCCCTAGAGTGATGTGGTTGAAACGCGCCGCTCGAGTGCCGAGGTAAGCGAATGGATTTCGGCGAGCATCCACTTCTGGTAGTCGTAGCCCGGAACGGGCATCGTCTCGTAGACCGCCACTATCGGCACGTGGGACGACTTCGCCAGATTCCGCAAGGAGATCGTGACCGGGCTGTTCACCTGGGCGTTGTAGCAAAAGACCTTCACGACGTCTGAAGTGAAGAGCTTCTCTTGGAAGGCAATGTCCTCGGGACTCGGATCGACACCGTTCATGATGTCTGCTTGAAAGGAGAATGGCGTCACGTTGTCCAGTCCGAGCGCCGTCAAGAGGTAGTCGGCCACTGGCTCGGTGGTCGCCACCTTGTCGCCCTTGAACTTCGCGCGAAACGCCGCGACGACGTGCCCAAGAGAAAGGAGCGACTTGTCAAATGTCGCGAGCCGTTGCTTGAAGTACGTGGCGTGTCCTGGATCGACTTGTGCGAGGTCGTGTTCAACGGACCGGGCGACGAGGGTCATTGTGGCTGGTTTGTACCAGAGGTGCGGATTCTTCGTGCTCGTGGGCAGTCCCAGCAGAGCCTGGGCACTGATGACCTTGCGCGAACTACTGGGCGATGCTGACTCGAGTTGTTGCATGAACGTGTCGTAGCCCACGCCGTTTTGGACGATCAGTTGTGCGGACGCGACCTCGCGCGCGACGCTGGTGCTGACCTCGAACGTGTGCGGGTCGGTGTTCGGGTTGCTCATGATCGAGGTCACACTGACGTAGCGCCCACCAACTTGGGCGATCACGTTGGCGTACTCGTTCTCCGCTCCGACCGCTTGGATCAGGCTCTTTGACGAAGCGTCCCCACTCGTCGCCTGCGCCAACGATGCTCCAAGGAGAGCGACGCCACACAGCCAGCGCATCGCAATGGACCACGTGCGGTCCCGCCCGGCTGTCCTTCCTGGAATCATTCTAGATATGTTACTTGGAACCGTTCCAGAAAACAAGCGAGAGCCGCTAGGCTTCCCGTGTGACTTCGACGCGAAATACCGCCCAGCGCCGCGAGGTGATCAGTGCCCTCAGCCAAGTGCAGGGCTTCGTGAGCGCTCAAGACCTTCACGGTCTGATCACGAAGAACGGAGGTGCTATTGCCCTCGCGACGGTCTACACACAACTGAAGAAACTGGCCGAAGGCGACGACGTTGATCTGGTGATGACCGACCGGGGCGAGACCCTCTACCGGCGTTGCGTGATCGACATCCACCATCACCACTTGGCCTGTCGGGTTTGTGGCGCGACGGTCGAAGTGGACGCGCCCGATCTCGAGCTCTGGGCGAACGAGATCGCGGCGAAGCACGGCTACCGCGACCTTCGCCACGTGCTCGAACTCAACGGAATCTGCCCGACGTGCCAGTCCCACTGAAGCTTCACTGCGAAGAGCGCGGTCTTCTTCGAGTCCACTGCGCCGAGACCTTTCGCCAATGGGGTGTCGAAGCGTTCGTGACCGACCGCTTCGGCGGGGTGAGCGTAGGTCCCTACGAGTCGCTCAACCTCGGCCTGCACGTTGGCGACGATCCGGTTGACGTCGCCGAGAATCGCGAACGAGTCGCTCGCGCCGTGGGCATCAGGGCCGATCACCTCATCTTCGTCGATCAAGTGCACGGCGCCCGTATTGTTGACGCGCAAGTGGGGACTTCAATCGAGAAGGCCGACGGGCTCTTCAGCGCGCGTTCGGACCTCGCCCTCGCGATCATGGTGGCTGACTGCGTGCCGATCCTTCTAGTCGACCCCGACTCCGCGGACTTCGCCATCGTGCACGCGGGATGGCGCGGGCTAAAGGGTGAAGTACTCAGCAACGCTCTCGAGCGCTTCACTGAACCCTCGTCGGTGCGCGCACTGCTCGGGCCCTCGATCTCGGCGCGGCGCTACCAGGTCGGCCCCGAAGTGGCCGAATACTTTCGCGATCTGCCCGGAGCGGTGCACGCCGATCAAGGAGACCGTTCGCTGCTCGACCTTCGCACGGTCGCTACCCTGCTACTGGTTGGTTTGGGATTACGCGACGAGCACGTGTCGGTCTGTGAAGAGAGCACCGACGAGACCACTACCTTCTACAGCGCGCGCGCCCAGCAACCGTGTGGACGTTTTGCCCTGGTCGCCAGAAGGTCGTCGTAGCATGAGAGGACATGAACCCGGCCCGCAGGTGAAACGCCGCGCAGACGTCTTTCGTTACGTCGATCTCGAGATCGAGCGCAACACACTGAAGGGTCACTACGAATTGGACGAGAGGCGCTTCGAAGAAACCATCAACTTCGAAGGCGTAGGGCCGCTCGACCAGCCGGCCGTGCGGTCTCTCGCCGAACTTTGGCACCTCCTAGCGGGTCTTTCCTACTACAAGGCCGGGGCCGCTCGAAGTATCGATTTGGGTTCAACGCCACTTGGAACAGCGGGTAGCGCATTATTGCGCGCGGCCGTTTTGGACGGGCTCGGAGAATTCGCCTACCGCAACGACCTCTCGCTCGAGGACGTAAGGATCACGGGAGGGTCGCCCCTCGAACAACACCCCGTGACGAGCGACCCCCACAAGGTTCTTACTCCCTTCGGCGGAGGTATCGACTCGGTCGTCACCACCACGCAACTCTCGTCACAACTCGATCAGGCCCTCTTCGTCGTCAGCCCCTCGGGTGGTCGCTTCGCACCACTCGAACAGACCGCCGCCGTCACTGGTCTGCCCGTTCTGCGCGCCCAGCGCACGCTCGACCCGGCGATCTTGAAGGGCGACGCGCAATTCTTCAGCGGTCACGTGCCCGTGACGGCGATGGTCACGATGCTCGCGGCGATCGCCGCGCTCGCCAGCGGACGTGGTGGCGTCGTAATGAGCAACGAACACTCCGCGTCCGAACCGAACCTCCGTTGGAAGGATCGCGACGTGAACCACCAGTGGTCTAAATCCTGGATCGCCGAAGAACTCATCGCGAATGCGGTTCAGGAGCGAATTGGTGACGGACTCGTGATCGCGAGTTTTCTGCGCGATCGAAGCGAACTTTGGGTGGCGAAGAAGTTCTCCGAGCAAGTTGCCTACCACCACGTCTTTCGTAGTTGCAACCGCGCGTTCAATCAGGACCAGACACAGCGACTCTCAACGTGGTGCGGCGCCTGCGACAAGTGTCTGTTCATCAACTTGGTCTTGGCGCCCTTCTTATCGCGCGAAGAACTGCGCGCCATCTTTCACTCCGAGCCACTCGCCGACCCCGCTCGAGAAGATCAGTTGCGTTCCCTCGTGGGAATCGGTCACGATCACAAACCCTTCGAGTGCGTCGGCGACCCGAGCGAGAGCGCGGTGGCGCTCGCGCGAGTAGCCGCCTCGACGCAATGGGCCGAAGTCAAGTTTCTATCCGAGACTGCGCTACTCGCGATCCCGGATCGCACGTTCGAAGAACTGCTCGAACCCCAAGGAGCGAGCCGTGTTCCGGCCCACTGGCTTCGCTGATCTCGCGGGCAAGCGCGTGGGGATCCTCGGCTACGGCGTCGAGGGCCGTGCCACCCACGACCGCTTGGTCGACGTGGCGTCTTCGCTGGTGCTCGTCGACGACGCGGTAGGTCGCGGACCCGGGGTGATTCAGAGCAGCGAGGGCGGGCTCGAGGCGCTAGAAACATGTGACGTCGTTCTAAAGAGTCCGGGGATCCCTCGGCGTCGCTATGACGTCCTCGAGCTCGAACGCCGTGGCGTCCGCGTGACGTCGGCGCTCAATCTCTGGCTCCACGACACCGAGCGAGCGCGCGTCGTCGCGGTCACCGGGACCAAGGGCAAGTCGACCACCACGTCGCTCATTGCTTTCTTCTTCGAGTGCTCCGATGCGCGGGCACTCGCGCTGGGTAATCTCGGCCAACCCCCTTACGACCCCGCTCTGGATACCTCGGTGGGCTGGCTCGCCCTCGAGGTCTCGAGCTTCCAATGCGTTGATATCGACGTCGCCCCCAAGACCGTCGTCGTTACCTCCCTCGGCTCAGACCACCTCGACTGGCATGGTTCGCTGGACATCTACCGCAACGACAAGCTCTCGCTCACGAGAGCGACCGGCGAGCACGAAACCTGGGTTCCCGACGTCTTACTCTTTCGCGAGCTTGACGAAGCGGGCGAACTAGGCGGGGCCGTCCACTTCGTCGCCACCGACACGAGCGATCTCGCCGAGGCCCTAGGACTCCTCGGACAGCACAACCACACGAACGTCGCGCTCGCGCTCGCGGTCGTCTCTTCACTCACCCAGCAATCCCCCGACGAGCTGCGCGCACGGATCGTCGAACGAGCAGCGACTTTCGTACCACTACCAGGAAGGCTCACCCTCGTCGCGCGCGAAATGGCGTCGGGCTCTACACTGCGCTTCGTCGACGACGGTCTGGCCACCACGGCCTTGCCGACCATCGCCGCCCTGCACGTCTTTTCCGACGACGCCGTGGCCCTGATCGTCGGAGGCCTGGACCGCGGCGTCGAGTACGGCGAACTCGCCGAAACCATCCGAGACCGCGACGCGCCGACATGCGTCATCGCCATGGGTGACGCCGGTCGACGAATCGCAGGCGAACTACGCGGAAACGACACCAATGTCGATGTCTTCGTCGTCGAATCGATGTTCGACGCGGTGTACCGCGCCCGAAGCTTCCTCGCGGGGGCGGGCGTCGTACTGCTCTCGCCCGCCGCGCCCAGCTTCGACCGCTACGAGAATTGGCTCGAACGCTCCAAGGATTTCGCTCGATGCATCGAGGAAACGAGACCGTAGGGTCCAAGCGGCCAGACGAGTTTGAATGGAGCCTGGGAGGAGATTCGAACTCCTGACCTACGCATTACGAATGCGTTGCTCTACCGACTGAGCTACCCAGGCGCGAGTAGCAACTCTACCCGAAGTGCCGCTCAAGTCCGAGCGCGTCGCACCTAGAGCGCCATCAGCGAAAGCATCAAATCGTTCAAAAGCAGGGTTTCGTCGATATTAGAAGAGAGGCGCTCGTTGGTGGCGCAAAGCACGTCGATCGCGGCGAGCGACGCCCCCACCCGGTACTCGCCGCGCGCGTCGCCCTCTTGGACGCTCTCGAGACTCTCGTGAAGGCGGTCGCGGTAGACGTCGGTGAGCGTACTGAGTCCAAAGCGCAATTCGTCGATTCGAAAACGGCGCTGCTCGCGCTTGAACTGCGCCTCGAGCTCTTTTCGGTTGGCGAGCGAACGCTGTCCCACCTCTTTGGCGTCGCGAACTCGGCTCTCCAGATCCTCCTCCTGGAGTCGGGCAAGGGGCGCCATCGCCTGATCGAGTGACGATGAGATCTCACTAGCGAGCGCGGCCGAACCTGACGAAGTGCCGGTCAGTCGATCAGGGATCGTTCGCCACGCGGCGATACGAGATCCGAGCCCATGGTCGGACACCAGTATCCGAGCACGACGCACGTTGCCGTTCGCCGCAGCGGCGGCGAGGCGCGTGCTGGGCTCATCATTGCCTTCGCGAGTGAGGATCGTCACGAGGTCGTCTTCGCCCAGGCTGCGCAGTCGCACCTGGACACAACGCGACTCGATGGTTGCGAGTTCTTCGGGTAGTTCCTCGGCGCTCAGCAAGAAGATGGTGCGACTCGGCGGTTCTTCCAAGGACTTCAACAGCGCCGCCGCTGACGGTGACGCCCCGGTCGTGGTGAGTTCCACTTCCTCAATCACCACGATCTGGTAACCTCTCCCGAGCGGACGCCGTCGACTCACTCGGTCCGCTTCACGAAGTTCGTCCACCCGCCACGAGACCCCAGCGCGCTCGGCGAAGTAGACGTCGGTGTCCTTGCCTTCGAGCACGAGTCGACACACCTCACAGGTGCCACAACCATTCCTCGGGCATTGCAGAGCGGCGGCGAAGGCGACGAGCGCGTCGTGCAAGCTTGAACCCACGGGTCCGCTGAACAAGTACGCGTGCACCGGATTACGCACGTGGGCCCGCATCGCCGATTGAGCGGCGTCCTGTCCGACCAATGCGTCAAAAACGTCAGACATTCGACCACGCCAAGGTGGCGACCCGGGACTCGACGAGCTCTGCCACCTCGTCCTCGCTCCCGGAGCCGTCGACGACGCACCAGGCGTCGCCGTAGCGCTCGGCCATGGCGAGATACCCGTCGCGCACGCGCTGGTGAAACGCCAAGTCCGAGGTCTCAAAACGGTCTTGGGCGTCGCGCACCTTGCGTTCGCTAGCGGTTTCCACGTCGAGGTCAATCAACACGGTGAGATCAGGTACGCAGGTGCCGATCGCGAGTTCGGTCGCGGCGCGAAGGTCCGCCAGGTCGAGTCCTCGTCCGTAGCCCTGGTAGGCCAGCGTTGAAGCGAAGAAGCGGTCTGACACGACGTCTTGGCCAGAGGAGATTGCCGGCGCGATCACGCTCGCCACGTGGTGGGACCGGTCGGCGAGCATGAGCAGTGCCTCGGTTTCAGGCTCCATCGGCGTCGGGTCGGCGAGCAGCCACTTGCGCAGGTCGGTGCCAAGCGGCGTGTCCCCCGGTTCGAAAGTGAACAGTGCACCGTGACGGGCGGCGACGCGGCGGGCCAGGGTGCTCTTACCACTCGCGTCGATGCCTTCGAAAACGAGGAACAGCCCTCGCGCCATTACTCGTCGTCCGTGTGCTGGGCCTTGGCCACCAGCGCGGCGTTCACCTGGGCCCCTTCTTTGACCGCCGCACGCTTCTCGGCCGCGGTCGCCTTCTTCGCGGTCGCCTTCTTCGCGGTNNTTCGTCGTCTTCTTCGCAGCTTTTTTCGCGAACTTTCGTGGTCGCGTCGAGGGGTCGGCGTTACGTCGTTCCGCGAGTAATTCACAGGCCCGGTCGAGGGTGATTGTTTCGGGTAGGTCGCCAATGCGTAGCGTGGCGTTCACTTCACCATCCGAGACGTAGAGCCCGAAGCGACCATTTCGTACCACGACGTTCTTCTTCGTGACCGGGTCCTCACCGAGCTCGCGAAGCGGTCCCGCGGCGGCCCTTCGTCCGCGAGTCTTGGGTTCGGCGAGGAGTTTGAGGGCGCCGTCAAGGTCGATCGAGAAGATATGGTCCTCATCCTCCAAGGAACGCGTGTCCTTGCCCCACGTCAGGTACGGGCCGTAACGGCCGTTCTGGGCGAGGATCGGTTCGCCGCCTTCGGGGTGGTCGCCCACCACGCGCGGCAGTGAAAGCAGTTTGCTCGCCTCTTCGAAGGTGAGCGTTTCGGGCGACATCGTCGAGAAGAGCGAAGCCGTCTTGGGCTTCTGCTTCGGATTGGTCATCTCGCCTATTTGGACGTAGGGACCGTAGCGACCAGCCTTAAGGAATATTGTCTCGCCCGTCGCGTCGTCGACGCCGAGTTCGCGATCGTTACTCGGTGCGGCGAGCAGTTCGAGCGCGTGCTCGACCGTCAACGAGTCCGGCTCGGTCGCCTCGGGTATCGAGGCCCGGTCATCGCCGTGGATCAGGTAAGGGCCGTAGCGCCCCGAACGCACCGATACCGGGAATCCGTCGGGGGCGGTGCCCAGAATGATCGAATTGATCGCGGCGAAGTCGAACTCGTGTTGCACGTGGGTCATGTGCTCGAGGCCCAATCGGGCGAGCTCGGTACCCGCCGACGGGTCCCCGAAGTAAAAGCGCGAGAGCCACGGCTCGAGGTCTTGTTTGCCCTCGGCGATTTCGTCGAGCTGGCTTTCCATCTCGGCGGTGAATTGATAATCCACCAGGTCCGCGAAGTAGTACTCGAGCAAGTTCACCACGGCNNAACCGATCGGGTGGCTGCGTGTCGTGACCCTTGGACTCCGCGCTCTGCACGGGCACGACTTCCCCTTCGGCGAGAGCCGGCAAGATGCGCTCCTGATCGGCGAGTTCGGCCTCGGGGTCGTCTGTCCCCTCGACGTACGCGCGACGAAAGCCCGGGAACTCGATGCGAAGTCCCGTGGCGCTCAAACCCAAATCGACGGGACCTTGGAAGTCCACGACCGACGCCAACGTCGCCACCAGTCGGACCTTGTCCTGAGTGAGTTTGGCGTCGACCATCTGGGACGCGATCGTGCGCTTCCAGATGAGGTCATACACGGCAAGCTCGTCGCCGTTTAACTGGGCCTGGGCTTCGTCGAGAGTGCGAAACGACTCGCCCGCGGGACGGATCGCCTCGTGAGCCTCTTGGGCGTTCTTGACCTTTCGGTCGTAGCGGCGCGGCACGTCGGTGACGTAGTCGTCACCGAACATCGAAGCCGCCATCGTGCGCGCCGCGTTGAT
>PKZO01000035.1 GCA_003133125.1 Acidimicrobiaceae bacterium
CGACGTGGGCGTCTTCGCCCAGCGAAACAAGGACCGTCCCAACCGCATACTGCTCACCACGGTCGCCATCGATTCGATCTCGGATCGCTCGATCACCGTGCGCGGCCTGGACGGCATTGACGGCACGCCCGTGCTCGACATCAAACCGGTCTTTCGCTGGAGCATGCCGCGCGGTCAACTACGCGTCGCCGCGTGGAGCGAGCAGTTGGGCGAGAAATACTTCTAGCGCGGATTCGCGTCAATGAACGCGTTGAGTACGGCGGCGAGTTCGGGTCCCTTCTCCTCTTGGAGAAAATGCCCCCCACCCTCGATGGTGACGTGCGCTTGGCCCAGGGCTCCGGGCACGACGGCGATGAACTTGCGATCAGCACCCTTCGTGATCGGGTCATTGTCGGAAAAGCAGCAAAGAAAGGGCTTCTCGAAGGTGGCGAGGACACTCCACGCCGCGACGTTCGCCTCGTGGGCGGGGTCATCGCTCGAAGTGGGCACGAGTAACGGGAACTGACGCGCACCCTCTTTGAACGAGTCCTCGGGAAACGGCGCGTCGTACGCGGCGACCACTTCGGGGGCGAGGCGGTTCACGCAACCACCCGAGACGATGCCTCCCACGTGCAGGTCGGGGGTGTTCTGGCTGTACTCCTGCCACATGAGGAACGCCTCGCTCATCGGCTCGTCGCCGGTCGGCAGCCCACCGTTGCCAATGGCGACCCTCGCGAAACGCTCTGGGTTTTCGCCCACCAGACGAAGTCCGATGAGGCTGCCCCAGTCCTGGGCGAAGAGGGTGACGCCGCTGAGTTCGAGTTGGTCGAACAAGAGCTCTCGCGCCCACGCCACGTGACGGGCGTAGGTGTAGTCGCCGCGCACTGAAGGCTTATCGGAGCGGCCGAAACCAATGAAGTCGGGTGCGACGACACGATGGCCGTTCGCCACGAGACCCGGGATCATGAATCGGTAGAGGTAGGACCAACTGGGTTCACCGTGCATCAAGAGAACGACTTCGCCGCCCTTCGGTCCTTCATCGAGGTAGGCCATGCGCAGGTCCTCGCCACCGTTGGGGTCCTTCACGTGCGCGTAGGAGACCAGAAAGGGAAAATCGGGGAGGTCGTCGAACCTTTCCTCGGGGGTTCGGAGTCGGTCCATGTCTTTCACCTTTTCTTTCTACGCGTCGTGATCACTGTCGGGCCATGCCCTCGAGGGCGGCGGTTTCGTTCTCGCCACTCGCGGTCTGGGAGATGAGCTGGATGTCCACTTGGCGAAGTGTTCCCTCAAAGGCGAACTCGCCACGGTAGCGCTTGGAGACCGGCGATCCCTGGTCGGCACCGATACTCATCCCGATGCTCGAGATGATTCGCATGAGGAACGGGAAGTGTTTGTTGCCCACCGGTCTGGCGTTTACCGTGAGCGTCGCTTGGGCGTCACGAGCCCCACGACGGAACTGGACGCCAACGACCGATTCTCCTTGAGGTACCTCTTCGGTGGACTCAAGAACGTGGTGCTCGCCAAAGATGTTGTAGTCGAAGAAGAGTCGCCGATCCTGGATGAACAGACTAACGCCGGCGTTCTCGGTACCCGAAGCCATGATGACTCCCTCATCGTTCTCCGAGCGAAGGATCCGTGCTTCGAGGTCCCAGCTGCGCCCCCCGATTCCCGCCGCCGCCTGGGGCGGGATCGGACTCAGTGGGGGCCGGTACGTGTAGTGGCGACTGATCGGATGGGGTGAGTTGTCCCGAGAGCGTGCACCAAAGAGCTCGATGAGCCGGTCGTCGAGGGGCAGCACGCCATATTCTTCTGCTTCGTCCCACCACAGGTCGATCAAGTCCTTTAGCTTTTCGGGTTCTTGTACGGCGAGGTCGTGACACTCTGACGCGTCGGACGCCACGTGATAGAGCTCCCAACGATCATCATCGAATGAAGCGCCGTGCTGATGGCGCGTCACTGCCTTCCAGCCCTCGTGGTACATCGCACGGTGTCCGACCATCTCGAAGTATTGCGTGGTCTTCTGGCTCGTGGCGTCGGGTTTGTCGAAGGAATACGCCAACGACGCTCCGGCGATCGGCATCTGTTCGAGTCCTTTGTAGACACCCGGGGCCACCGCGCCTGTAGCTTCGAGGATGGTCGGAGTGATGTCGGTCACATAGTGGAACTGGTGGCGCACTTCTCCCCTGGCCCCGATGTTCTTAGGCCAATGGACTATCAACGGAACGTGAACGCCACCTTCGTGAGTGTTCTGTTTGTACCACTTGAAGGGAGTGTTGCCTGCCTGAGCCCAGCCCCAGGGATAGTTCGAATGACTGCTCGGCCCGCCGATGTCCTCAAGGCGCTTGACGGCCTCGTCGGGCACTTCGAGGATGCCGTTGAAGTACTTCATCTCGTGCAAGATGCCAAAGGGTCCACCTTCCTGGGACGCACCGTTGTCGGACATCAAGAAAATGAGCGTGTTGTCCAATTCACCCAACTCGCGAAGGTCTTGGACGAGACGACCGATCTGCTCGTCGGTGTGTTCGAGGAACGCGGCGAAGGCCTCCTGCAGGCGACACGCCAGCTTCTTCTGGTTTTCGGGCAGCGAGTCCCACGGCTCGACGCCCTCGTTCCTCGGCGCGAGGTCGGTGCCTTCTTTGACGATGCCCATCTGCTTTTGTCGTGCGAACCACTTTTCGCGTGCAACGTCCCAACCCGCGTCATATCGTCCGCGATGTTTGGCGAGGTACTCGCTGGGCGCCTGGTGGGGAGCGTGAGTCGCCCCAAAGGCCAGGTACGTGAAGAACGGGCGGTCCGGGCGAATCGACTTGGCGTCGTGGATGAACTCAATGGCGTGCTCGACGAGGTCTTCGCTGAGGTGATACCCCTCTTCGACCGTGCGCGACTGACGAACGCGGTGATTGTCGTAGACCAGATCAGGAGTGAACTGATCGGTTTCGCCGTCGAGGAATCCGTAGAAACGGTCGAACCCACGCGCGAGGGGCCACTGATCAAAAGGGCCCGCGGACGAGGAGTGTTCCATTGAAACCAAGTGCCACTTGCCAACAGCGAAGGTCGCGTAACCCTGATCGCTAAGTATCTCGGCGACGGTGGCGGCGTGATTAGAGATGTGTCCGCGCATGCTCGGAAAGCCACTGCTCCAGTTGGAGATACCCCGCATACCCACCGTGTGGTGATTGCGTCCCGTGAGTAACGCTGCACGCGTGGGCGAGCACAATGGGGTCACGTGAAAGTTTGTGTAGCGCAAGCCGCCGGCGGCGAGGTCGTCGATGTGTGGCGTCACTAACTCTGAACCGAAGCAGTTGAAATGCGCAAAGCCGAGGTCGTCAATCAGAATCACCACGACATTGGGCGCTCCAGGCTCGGCGTGCTTCGCAGTGGGCCACCACGGCGTCGAGTCCGCCAGAGTACGACCGATAGTCCCTTCGAATGGTTCGTAGCGCTTCATCGTCCCCCGTGCTACAGGCGACATTAGAGCAAACGCGAGCTTCTTCTAATAAGCGCGCGCCAGAGCTTCACTTACCACTGCGCGATCGGGGCACGTCGCGGGCCCTAACTGACCGATCGCTATCGAAGCGGCGATATTTGCCCGCCGTGAGGCCTCAAGGACACTCACACCACGCGAAACCTCGGCGAGGAACACGCCGTTGTGCACGTCACCGGCCCCGTTGGTGTCCACCACTTCTGTCACGACGGCGGGAACGTGCAGAGTCTCCTCACCTCGCCTCGCGACATGGCAGCCTTCGGCACCGTCACGGATCACGACGCCCACGCGCCCAGTTCGCTCGAGTAGACGCTCAGCTGCGGCCGTTAGCTCAACGTCAACCGCGAGCGCCTTCGCCTCGTGTGCGTTGCACAACAACCAGTCGGTTCGAGCAAACACCTCCTCGAGCACTTTAGAAGGAATGTCCATCACGCGCGGACCAGGATCGAAGGCCACGAGCGCTTCCTCGGGAATCGTGCGCAGCCATGCGATCACCTCGCCACCGATCTCGGGATACACGAAGTCATAACCAGACATGAACAGCACGTCACCTGCGAAAATCTCGACGGTTGCCAATTCACTCGCGCGAAGCTGGCCCTCGGCTCCCGGCGAGGTGACGAAGGTCCTTTCACCGTCGTCCTCCACCAGCACCAAGCACAAGCCGAGGTCAAGGTCGCTGCGAGACGGAATTGGCGCATCGATTCCTTCTCGATGGAGTGACTGACGCGCGATGTCCGCGAAAGGTCCACTCCCCAGTTGGCCAAGATAGGTGGCCGCCATTCCTTGGCGAACTGCCGCACTCAGAGCGTTAAATCCTCCTCCCGCCGTCACCAGTCGACCGGACGCGACCTCGTCGAGCCCTCGCTCGGGTAACGCAGCGATCTTCACCACAACGTCAATCATGATCGTGTCCAGACCAAGGAATCGAGGAGACGATGTCATGTGCGTCTCACTTTATCGACGCAGAAGGAGTAGTCGGCGGGCGATGCTTGCTAGATGCAGGTTGTTCGTGCGTTCGACTTTCTCAATCGCCCACGAAGGAAATGTGTCTGTTCCGCGCAAGGCACCACTCATGGCTCCGACCATGGCGCCAATGGTGTCGGTGTCACCACCGAGCGATGCGGCAATTCGACACGCCATCCACCCATCGTCACGATTCGCCGCGAGAACCGCGAACGCCGCCGGAACTGACTCTTCGCTCGCCAGACTCGTTCCAATCTCCTTGGTGATCATCTCGATGAGCGACGTGCCGCTCCATTGGCGACCTATCGCTACCGCGTGCTCGATCTTGGTACTGACGAGGGCGGGACCTCCTGGGTCATAACTCGATTCCACGGAACTGGCGGCTCCCAACGCCACCTCGAGGGCCTCGTCAAGTGATCCTCCGTCAATACCCGCGCTGATCGCTCCGGCTATGGCGGCCGCGCCACTGAGGGCAACGGTGGTGTTGTGAGTGAGAACACTCACCTCGAGCACCCGTGCGACCAGAGCAGTAACGTTCGCGCTGGAAGAAACGATGCCCACCGGGGCGATCCGCATCGCCGCGCCATTGGTGGAGCCACCCTTACCGGCGTCGGCGACGTCCATACCGGACTCAATATTGAGCAGCGCTCGCTTGGTAGAAGGCCCGAGGAGGTCCAACAGCCCTCGCTTTTTGACATCTTGTTCCCATTTGACTAATCGGGAAGCGTAATGACGGGCATCGAACTCTTGGTTCGCCAGCAATAATTCGTCCGCCAAGATCAGGGTCTGTTCGGTGTCGTCGGTGATCGTTCCCGCGGTTAGTCCTGGCGCGAAGGGATGATTGGGACGAGAAGGGTGGAATGTGGTGAGAATCGTCTCAAACTGTTCAACGATTTCTTGACGTGAGAGCGACTGCGTCGGCATTCCCAGTGCGTCGCCAATGGCGAGACCCGACAATGTCGCGTGGGCACGATCTGGGTCGCCACCGCGCACTCGGTCATCTCCCCTCACCATGGACTTCAACGTACTCTCAACGTGGCCAACGCTCGAACGTCATCAACGCTGACGAATACATGGATAAAGCTCTCAATCGGGGTTGCACATCTGGGTAAAATCAATCCAAAGATTTTTCTTGGCCCCGAGGAGGACCAGTGAACGATGAACTCGCCGAAATACTTGGCACAGGAGGCGGCACCGCGCTCCGAGTGGAAGAGAACGGCATCAACGTCATCGGGGAGTCTGAGCGCAAAGGCAATCCTCGTGAACTCTTTTGGCCATGGTTCGGCGCGAACGTCTCCGTGCTCGGTCTCGGCTACGGCGCGTACGTCTTCAGTTTTGGCATCTCGTTCTGGCAAGCCATTGTCGTAGGTCTCATCGGCATCACCGTGAGCTTCGTCCTCTGCGGCGTTATCGCCATCGCCGGCAAGCGCGGCTCGGCGCCGACCATGGTTCTCAGCCGAGCTGCGTTCGGGATCCGAGGTAATCGACTACCTTCGTTCATCTCCTGGTTGCTGTGCGTTGGGTGGGAGACCTTTCTCATGGTCATCGCCGTGCTCGCCACCTCAACGGTCTTCACCCGTCTGGGCTGGGGCGGCGGCACCGGCGTCAAGGTCATCGCCCTTATCGTCATCGGAGCCCTCATCGTGGGCGGCGGCGTGATGGGCTTTGACCTGATCATGCGAATGCAAGCGGTCATCACGGTAGTGACCGGCGTGCTCACCGTATTCTTCATCGTTTTGACCCTTCACCACATCAAATGGCACGTGGTGTCACACATACCTTCAGGATCGACCCAACATCTCATTGGTGCACTCGTCTTTGTCATGACGGGCTTCGGGCTCGGTTGGGTGAACGCAGCGGCGGACTATTCGCGCTATCTGCCGCGCAACGCCTCGACCAAGGGCGTCGTCTGGTGGACCACGTTCGGATCGTCGGTTGCGCCGCTCATCCTCTTGCTCTTCGGCCTCCTACTCGCTGGGTCCTCGCACACGTTCACCAACGACGTCAACGGCAGCGTCTACGGACCAGTCGGTGCCCTCGCGACCATCCTGCCCACGTGGTTCCTGGTGCCCTTTGCCATAGTCGCCATACTCGGCCTGGTGGGCGGAGCGGTCCTTGACATCTATTCATCCGGGCTCTCGTTATTGTCGGCCGGTCTTAAGATTCCCCGCTATGCCGCGGCTGGAGTTGATGGCGTGATCATGATCATCGGCACGGTATACATCGTCTTCATCTCGGGCAACTTCATCTACCAGTTCGAGGGATTTCTCATCACCGTGGGCGTACTCATTGCCGCTTGGTGCGGGGTATTCCTCGCCGACCTCATACTTCGAAAGAAGGATTACTCCGACGTCGACCTTTTCAGTACTGCGGGTCGCTACGGTGACGTGCGAACCGTGCCGATCCTCACGATCATCGTGACGAGCTTCATTGGCTGGGGACTCGTCACGAATACCTACGCGTCGTGGTTGACCTGGCAGGGCTATCTGCTCCAACCGTTTGGTCTCGGGGGCAAAACCGGTGCCTGGGCGTACGCCAACCTCGGGGTACTCGTGACCCTGGTGCTGAGCTTCGGCGCCACGCTGGTACTCGACCGCAAGAGCGTCTTCGAGCAAGAGAAGCTCCTCGCGTAGCGACTACGTCAGCTGTTTGATCCACTCCTGAGTGGTGAGGACGTTCGCTTGGCGTACGAAGACCTTTTCGGTGAGCACACGATGAACTTCAGGGTCGGCGTCGGCGCAGCCGTCGCTCAGGACCGTCAAGTCGAAATCAAGATCCGCCGCTTCGCGAAGGGTCGAAAGGACNNACGCCGCTGGTCGCGATCCCGCTCAGAACCAGCGCATCGATGCCCTTAGTCCGCAGCACGACGTCGAGATCGCTGCCCGCAAAGGCACTCACTCGCCGCTTGGTGACCAATAGTTCACCCGCCAAGGGGGCAAGACGCTCGTGGATTTGCGTGGCGTAGGAAGTCTCATCCATTGCTGGCAAACCGGCGAGAGCGGCGAAGGACTTGTTCTTGGCACTCGCCTCGGGAGCACCTTCTCGAAACGCGACGCGTACAAAGATTACGGTCATCGCCTTCGCCCTGGCCGCCACCAGAGCGGCACCAAGAGTTCCAAGGAGTGGTTCGACCTTGTCGGCGTAGCGTTCGACGATGCCATTTTGCATGTCCATCACGAGCAATGCTTGATTAGCCACGTTAGGTACCGTCCCCTTCACTTGATTACTTGGAAAGTGTCTTCTGCAGGTCCACGATCTTGGCGAACTGAACGGCGATCTTCGAAATGTCTGCCTTGAGTTGCGCGTTCGTGAGCGACGACTTCTTCTTCTCAAGTATGTCTCTTTCGGCCTTGCAAACCTCCACTTGCGCGTTCGCGAAAGTCACCAAGAGGGCGTTAAAGTGCTCGCTCGGTCCGTTAGCGTCTTTGCGCAGGGCAACGGCGTCCTGTTCGAGGTCGTTAATTGCGCCAATGTCAGTCGCAGCGTTCGATTTCTTCGAAGTGAGTACTTGGTTGTCCACTTGCATCGTGTAAAGAACCGCCACTGCACCCACTCCCCAATCGGCAAAGATGACCTTGCTAGCGGCGACTGCGCTGGTCAATAGATAGATGTCTGACCCCACGTTGGCCGACACGTAGTAGAGAACGCCAGTGTTCGTGGCAATTTCGGTGGAGGTCGTCTCAGTTGAGTACACGGAGTACACCTTGGCGAGTGTGGTCACGTCATCGATGAACTTCTTCAGAATCGGACGTTGGGACTTGGGAGCGTTGGATGGCTTCAGCGCACTCGCCTCACCTTCGAGATAATTCATCGCGACCGCTGCGCTGGTAGCCGTCGCCTTCTTATCTTTCTTGCACGCCGCGGTCTCGCAGAAGAAGAATGATCGGATGGTGTTGATGCTCGAGTAGCCATTCGAGATGATCTGTTGGGTGGGACTGGACGACTTCGCTGCAGAGGCGGCACTCGCCGGCACCACGCATGCGCACGCACCGAGCAGGACGGTGAGGCAGGTTCTCAACAATAGTTTTGATGGTTTTCGGTGGTTCATGGCGCTCTTTCTGTGCGTTCCAACCTTAAACGGTGAAGCCCATCGCTATTTCCAACTCGAAAGCACGAACAATCGCATTGAAAGTACGCCCGAGACCACGACGTAGAGTTGGCCTAGAACCAAGGAGGCTTCATGTTGATTGTGACGACCAATGACCTGCCCGGCTACAAAGTCACCAAGGTGATCGGCGAGATCAATGGCTTGACCGTACGAACGCGCAACGTCGGCGCGCAAATCGGTGCTTCATTCAAGGCCTTGGGCGGAGGTGAATTACGCGGGCTCACCAAGCANNGTAGTCGTGGAAACTCTGTAGTAACCGCGTTCCCGCCGCACGACGAGTGCCACTCCACTCCATCTCGCCATTCGCGCTGCTTGTTCTCACGAGAACACGCCTCTACGTGAGAGACGAGCCACGCATTACTGAGAGATTCCTTAACGACGACGTCACTTCCCGTTGACAGACATTACGATGTATGTGGTTCATGCGAATCAAGGTGATTTTGGCTGTTTTCTCCATTGCTCCTGGAATGCTCGCAATGCGTGAGCATGTGGGTAGCTTGACGCAATGACAATTGACGCCTAGACCTTTCGTGGGATCGGACGTCGGAAGTACGTGCGTCCTGTTCAACCTATTGGAGGAATAATGACGAAATCTGGAAGCTTACGAGTCAGTCTCGGCGTGTTCGCCACTGCAGCGCTCATAGTCGGTAGCGGTGTCTTGAGTGCGGGTGCAACCTCAGGGCCAAAGTTGACTGTTACTCCTTCGAAGAACTTGAAGAGTGGTGAAACCGTACGTGTGACTGGCACCGGCTTCAAGAAGGGCGACTCGGTCTACGTCGTCGAATGTCTCATTGGCGCCAAAGGCGGAGCTCAGTGCAACGAATTAGGCGCGACTCCCGCAACAATAAGCAGCAAGGGTCTCCTACCCTTGACTCGTTTCAAGGTGACTACCGGAAGTATCGGTACAGGCACCTGTGGAACGAAGCCCTCGAATCTCAAGAAGTGCGACGTCAGTGTCGGAAACGCGCAGGGTACTGATTCTGCCGTGTTCCCGATCATCTTCAAGTAAGACACCAAGACCTTTAAGTTCAAGGCCGTCTCGAATTCGCCCCGAACCATGGGGGTAAGTTCGTGGCGTCTTTGGATTCGGGTGGTCAAGCGAAAAGGTAAGGCCGCCCATCTGTGAAGGAGCGTATGGAGAATCCACGTAGGTGGCGGGGAATCCCCGAAATGTACAGCGACGCCCAAGCCCTTTCAGAACGCAGGGGCTACTCCATGCACTTTGGATTTGCGGCGCTGCTCGCCATACTCTTTCTCACCTTCCTAGATAACACGATCATCAGCGCGGTGCTCGCCAACGTGCAGTCCGATCTGCACGCGGGGATCACTGATCTGCAGTGGATCGTAGGCGCCTACGCCCTCACCTTCGCGAGCCTGATGCTCATCTGCGGTTCACTCGGTGATAACTATGGCCGCAAGCGAATCATGCTCATCGGCGTCGGTATCTTCTGCGCTGGCTCGATCGTCTGCGGGCTCGCCACGTCCTCGACCATGCTCATCATCGGACGGGTCATCATGGGGATCGGCGCCGCCGGGTCGGAGCCGAGCACACTTTCCATGATCCGACAGATCTATCCCGAACATCGCCAACGCGCCCGCGCCCTGGGATCCTGGGCGGCGGTGTCAGGTCTCGCCCTTGCGATGGGGCCAGTGATCGGGGCGACTCTCGTGGGCGTCTACTCGTGGCGCGCCATTTTTTGGGCAAACTTGTTCTTCGGACTTGTCGCGATGCTTCTCGCGGGAATCATGCTTCCCGAGAGCTCAGACCCGACGCGTACCCGACCCGACTACGCCGGTTTCCTCGTGGGCGCCATCGTGCTTGGTACGGCGACATTCGCCACTATCGCGGGTGAAAGCGCTGGGTATCTCGCTAGCTGGATCATCACCCTCTACGTGATAAGCGGCGTGTCCGTCATCGTCTTCATCTTCGTAGAACGCCGGGTACGACACCCAATGGTCAACTTGTCCTATTTTCGGCGTCGTTCATTTGCTGGTTCGACTTTCATCGCCTTCGCGAGTTACTTCTCGATCTTTTCCATCTTCTTCTTCGTGGCGCTCTACCTAGAGATCGTCACCTCGGTAAGTGCGTACAACCTCGCACTCGACTTCCTCCCTCTGCTCGCTGGCATGGTCATTGCGTCGCTCTACGCGGGCCGGTGGGTCGGCGCCGTGGGCACGCGGGTCCCCATGATGACCGGATGCGTCGTGGCGGCAATAGGTGTACTGCTCACTGACATATTCATAGGCCCCGGCGCCGGCCTCGACACCGTGGGTTGGACTATGGGCATCGCTGGTATTGGCTTTGGGACGCTCGTCGTACCCGTTACGTATTCAGCCCTCGCGAGCATTCCTTCGGCCAACTCGGGAATGGCGGCTTCGACGACGAACACCAGTCGAGAGCTCGGCGCGGTCGCGGGTGTGGCGATCCTGGGTTCAATCGTGAACGGGCAGCTCACCGTCAACCTCATTTCGCGACTTATTGCGATTGGCATCCCTGCCGCGTTCCGTTCAGAAATAATCGCTGACGTCGCCAGCGGTTCCATAAGCGCCAAAGCCAAGGGCCTGAGCGGCAAGAGCAGTAAGGCCGTCGCTACGATCATTCACAATGTCGTGCACGCGGCCTACGCCGCCTTTACCCACGGACTCAACCTTGCACTGACCATTTCTTTCGCGCTGCTCCTGCTCTCGGCAATCGTGTCCTACACAACTGGCACCAAGGACGGCAACCAGATGCATCCCGAGGATCTCTGAAAAGAGACCGATTTTTTTTGAACTAACGAACTCGACAAGTCCCTATTCGAGAGGTTCGAACTCAGCGGTGAAGTGACGCAGCGACCGGGGCTCGCGAATCATCCGGTACCCGCGCAAACTCGACGCGTTCAGCGCAACCGCCTTCACCACTTCGATGACGTAGTCAATGTGACTCTGGGTGTACGTGCGACGCGGAATCGCCAAGCGCACCAATTCCATGGCCGCCGGCTTCTCGGTACCATCGGGCTGACGCCCGAACATGACGCTGCCGATCTCGCAACTACGGATACCCCCCGACGTGTAGAGCGCGACGGCAAGCGCCTGACCGGGATATTCCAGGGCGGGAATGTGCTCGAGCAACGCCCCCGCATCCAGGTACACCGCGTGGCCCCCAATTGGCTTCACCACCGGCACACCCGCTGAGTCCAGTGCGTCTCCAAGGTACGCGGTCGACCTGATTCGATAGCGCAGGTAGTCGGGCTGTACTGCTTCTTTGAGACCTTGGGCGATTGCCTCCAGGTCGCGTCCGGCGAGTCCCCCGTAGGTTGGAAAGCCTTCGGTGAGGATCAAAACGGTGCGACAACTTTCGGCGAGGTCATCATCATTGAGCGCGAGCCACCCTCCGATATTTCCAAAGGGATCCTTTTTGGCGCTCATCGTCATGCCGTCGGCCAACGAGGCTATCTCTCGAACGATGTCGGCTATCTCACGGTCGCCTTGACCTGGCTCGCGCTCGTGGATGAACCACGCGTTCTCCGCAAATCGGCACGAATCAAGAAAGAACGGGACGTCGTAGCGATGACAGATCTCACTCACCGCTCGAATATTCTCCAACGATACGGGTTGACCACCACCCGAGTTATTGGTAATCGTGAGAAACACTACGGGCACCTCACCGCGGCGTGCTGCCAGCAGTTTCTCCAACTCGATCACGTCCATGTTGCCTTTAAAGGGATGCCACGTCGAAGCTTCGCGTCCTTCCGCGATAACCAGGTCAACCGCTTGCGCGCCCGAAGCCTCAACGTTCGCGCGAGTTGTATCGAAGTGAGTGTTGTTGGGCACGACCCGTCCAACGCCGCCGAGTACCGAGAACAGGATCTTCTCCGCCGCTCGCCCTTGGTGAGTGGGGATGACGTGCTTGAAAGGAAAGAGTTCTTTCACTGCCGCCTCGAACCGGAACCACGACGGCGATCCTGCGTAACTCTCATCCCCGTGCTGTATCGCCGCCCACTGGTCACGCGACATCGCACCCGTACCCGAATCGGTCAAGAGATCAATGAGGACGTCCTGGGCGTGCAGATTAAAGAGGTTGAAACCGGACTCTTGGACCGCCTGACGTCGCTCGAGTGCCGTGGTCATTCGCAACGGCTCCACTGAGTGAATGCGGAACGGTTCGATGATTGTTGAAAAGGAGTACTCCATTTTCTGATGGTAACCCCGTGTATTCGCAACGCCACCGTGACTTAAGTCACGGAGAGAATTGCAATGCTTTGCCTCACAATTTCAAGAAACCGTCATATCGCCGCACTTTGAGAACCATTATCCTCGTGGTCAATGCCAGTCACATCGCGAGCGTCACTTCGTCGTACTGCACGAACGTTCATTGCAGTAGGCGTCGTTCTCGCGCTTCCTCTACTCCTCGTCACCGCCGCGACGGGTTCGAGCTCGACGACCACGACGTCAAGCACGTCAACGACATCGACGTTGGCGGGGACCACGACGACGAGTTCGCCTACGACGACCACGACGAGGGTCACGACCGTTTTGCCCTGGCCAGCTTCTGACAGCGCAGCGATTGCGATACCCAGTCTGTCCGTGACCGACGAGTCCGCGAATCAACCCCGGGTACCGGTGGCGAGTCTCACCAAGCTCATGACCACCTGGGTGGTCTTGCAGAAGCTCCCACTCGGCCCCAATCAAATGGGAACGTGCCTCAGTGTGAACGCCCAGGATGTCGCGTTCTACCACCAGAACCTCTCGATAGAGGAGTCGACGGTCAAAATCGTGAAGGGTGAGCGACTCTGCGAAGGAACACTCTTGCGCGGCCTCTTCGTGCACTCGTCTGGGGACTACGCGGAAATGCTCGTCCGACTGACCGGCATGAGTAGCGCCACCTTCGTCGCTGCTATGAATGCCAGCGCCTCGTCGCTGGGCCTCACCCAAACGCACTTCGCCGACTTCACCGGTATCTCACCGAGCGACCTCTCCACTGCGCACGACGTGGCAGCCTTGACCGTCGACCTGTTGACGAGTCAACCGGCCCTTCAGACCATTGTTGCGCTCACCAAAGTCCACCTACCCATCGCTGGCTGGGTCGGATCGTACACTCCCTACATTGGAACCGACGGTGTCGTCGGCGTGAAGTCCGGCTACACCTTGGCCTCCGGTGGCTGCGTCGCCATGGAGATCAACGTGACCGTGGGTGGCATCGTGGTGCCAACCTACGAGGTGGTACTGAGTCAACCGGGCGCCAATGCGCTTGACGTCGCTGGAGCCCACGCCCTCAGTCTTATGCGCGTGCTGAGAAGACAGATGGCCCTCGCCAATGGTTCCGATGGAAAAATCGTCGTGTGGACCGGATCATCGAACCTCGTGACCCCCACCACCACAACGACCACGACCACGACTTCCACTTCGACGACAACAACTACTACCACCATTCCCACGATTTAACAAGGACAATCTCATTCGCCCGACTTCTGCCAAGACTCGAAAGCCTTTACGCACCCTGTGCGGCATCAGCGCTGCTGGCTGAATTCAAACCGGGCTTCGTGCATGGTCCGGCCTCGGCGTTGACACAAATGGTGAGGTCGTTCGTGCGTACGCCCTTCAGATTGGCGCCCTTTAACTTCGCACCTTGGAGGTTGGCGTAATCGAGGTTCGCCCCGGAGAGATTGGCTCGCCGCAGGTCATCGGACTGGAGATCAACGTGACTCAAGTTCTTTCCCGAAAGATTGCAACCGGCGAGGTCGTAGTTCGTCGCGGTGACCGTACAGTCCTTGGAAGCCACAAATTTCGCCATCACGCCCGACGTGCCACACGCACTGAAACCCAATCCTCCGACCAAGAGCGCCACAGCGACCAGCCACTTCTTTCGCATCAGTGAATTCCTTGGGTAGCGAGCAAGTATTTCAATTCGGCGACCGATGACGAGTTGAATGGCGCAGCGCTGGGCGGGTCGTCCGGGATCACCCATTTCAGTCGGCCCGTCGCGGAGTCGATGTACATGTAGTCATCGTGGATACTCATCGCATCGGTCCGCGTCATCGTGACGCCGATTCCGTAGTCCGCCCATACCTTGCTCGTCTGGGTACGCGTGCCGGTAACGAAGTAGAAATTCTTCACACCCGCCATATGGCGAATGGCGATGAAGTGGCGAACGTCGGCCAGCGTCTCGTGGTACGGGTCGGCCGCGACCGCGACGATGTCGATCTTGGCGTTCGGACTGAGTTGCGAACGAACCTGGGCGACCTGACTCGCGAGTAAAGGACAGTCCGTCCAGCAGACCGGGTCTAGGAAGGTGATGAGCGTGACGTAGCCGGCGTGCTCGCCCAGCGTGTACTTCTGATCGAACTGATCGGTCAACGTAAACCTTGGTGCCTTGGTGTTCAAGGAAGAGGGTTGTCCGTTACCCGCGAGATAAAACGTGTTCTCCGTGCTGGCAAAGGCCGACGCCACGCCCATGGAAACGAGACTGGTCACGATCATCGCTGTCGCGAACGAAACTACGACCGCTCCTATGCCACTGGTCATCTCAATTCGCAGATGCGCCTTCAAGGCTGGAGACGTCTGCAAACGTGGCTGGGCGCACCACGCCAAGACCGCGAGAGGGACGAGCGAATTGAAGTCGGTCGCAATTCCACCAAAGAGAGCAGCGTCTTCTGCGACGAGCCAAAACAGCAGACTGCCGATCACCAACGAGTACACCGGCCAATTCCAAGGCCTACTTACCGATAGCCACAGACCAACACCGGTCACCAGCAGCCAGATGATCACCATGAGGTTGAATCCACCACCCAGACGGCCACTGATGTCGCCAACGTGGCGAACGAGCCACGCGAGGCTTTGGGGTTGGGCGACGGCAGTCATTGACTTACCCATGGTCGTCAGTGCGTTGGCGTTACCACCATGCCAAAACCCCGCCGAAGGCAGCGACTGGAAGATGATCGCGACCAAGAACAGCAGTGAAAGAAATCGGAGTGTGAACGTGGAAAAACTGTCACGAAAACGCTTCGGATCCACGAAAAGCCAACAACCCGCCACGAAGTAGAACACCGTTGCACCAGGCCAGCCAAACAACAAGCTAGCGCCACTCGCGAAAATTCCCCCCGCACCGTTGCCGATCAACCAAATCAACGCCGCCCAGATCGCCGAAAGAAGACCGACCCACCTTCCGGTTCGACCCTTCGACACGAGGATCGCCACTCCGATCCCTACCTGGAGCCAGGCGACGCCTGCGGCAAGTGAGATCGGGTGGTCGTTCCAGAGGTTGATCGCGTGCAACATCAGGGAGTGGAGCCACGAAGGCGTGCCCGCGGTCATTGGCTTGACGACGTTGTTCGCGAGGCCGAGTGGCATGGTGTACTGAAATTGCAGGATTCCGTCTACGAGCCACATGGCTCCAAAGCCCCACCGTAGATAGGTCCGAGCGGGGGGCTCTTCTTCGCCCGACGGTAGGACATTGAAGTTAAAAATACGGCGACTCACGAGCATCACTACCAGAATCAAGAACGCGATGACGCAAATCCAGATCGCACCGGTCAGAAACAACGCGTGCTTGAAAAGATTGACGACCAAGTAGTTCGTGAGGTCAACTGGATTCTTTGACATCTGAGGCATCGAGGGGAACCCTAACAAAAAGTTGAGCAGTGACGATGTGGTCGAAACTCACCGTAAGAGTTGAGTGTCTCCAATCGAACTTTGTGAAGGGTACACCGAAAAACGAATCCCCATTTTCACTGACGCGAAAGACTTTATAAGAATTGTCTAGATCGTGTCGTCGCCACCGCGTCGCTCGGGCGACGCGGGCACCGAGGCTGCGACGGAATCTTCGCGACCGGCTCGAAACTCCTCAACACTCATATTTCGGTGCCGCTTCAGAAACGAGGAGAAGATGTCTCGGGGGTCGTCATCGCTCATTGACCGACGAAACGCCATGAACAGCGCTGGAAAACACCAGAAGTCTCCACAGACCCAGAGTATTGCCGCACCGATTTGTTGATCCGCGACTCGATTGAGTGTGATGATCGGCATCGACATTCCCATCGACATCGACCCCATACCTTCCATCGCTGCGCCAAAGTTGTACCAAGCAACTGTCGTGAAGAAACTCAAGACGATGGCGATAATCGTCATGATCAGATTCGTTGCCAGCAGTGCGCCCGCTTGGCCGAAGGGCGAGAGAGAGGGTTTGAAGGGTGCAGAGGGAATGAATTGCAACCAAAACAACAGTCCCGAAAGGAAAAAACTCGAAAGCATCAGACCGATGTGCAGTTTGGTACTGCCCATGATGGGATTGAAGATTCCAGGAATCATCCAAACGACCATTACCACGTTGAAAAAGAGCACCGCGAAAACCGGCGAGATTAGGAACGCACCCACCAATCGAAGCGGGTGTCGAGTGGGGCGGACAAAAATCCGACGAAGTATGCGGCGCCTGAGCCCCACTGGCACCGCGTGAAGAAGGGGTAGAACCGGCGCTCCGGCTACGTAAAGCGCGGGTGCGGCCAGCATCACCGAGACGTGCTGAAGCATGTGAATCCAGAAGTACTGCATCGACCAGTACTGCAATGGTGACACAATGCTCAGAGCCAACACCGCCAGTCCTGCGTAGCTCAACCACAAACGCCGCCGCCGCCGTTGCGCGTGCTGGCTGGTCGATCGCCGATTGAGCGACCGCAAACCACATTCGTGAATCGCGACGAAGAGCAGCACAGCCACGCCAATCCAGGGATAACCCCAGTTCGCAGTGATGTAGTTCAAGAGTCTCGCCCCGTGCTCACAGTGTTATTCCACCCACTCCTAACATCGTGAAGCCAGGTTCCGAACGTGTCCCTTTACCTCTCGACGATTCATTGATGGACTTTATCCCAGACTCATTTGGGCCAAATGGCCCAGCCCAGAGACTTCTTGCCACGGGCAAAAAAAACGACCGCTCAGCGCCTCCGCGATCGGATTTCGGACAAACGTAGTGCGACAAGACGATGCACGAGTTCGGCACTAAGGGGCGAAGCCGTGGTGAATCGGAGCGCACTCTTAGAGAACGAGTAGTCGTCCAAGTCTTTCGAGAGTTGACCGAGTATTGATCCACTAAATGGCAGATAACTCATGTGGTTCTTAAATGATGCAAAGCCTGCGACAACACCACCTTCTATGCGAAACGCCGGCACTCGGTACGAAATACACTGCTCGGCGTCAGGGACCTCGTCCAAGATCATCGACCGAAGGCTTTCGAGGGGCTCGCGCTGGCGAGCAGGAACTTGCTTGAGGTAGCGGTCAATCTCCAACGAACTCACGTGAACCTCGATCGACAGATGGCTTGGAAACTGAATCGTCGTCGGCCAGAACAGCTAGACAGTAGTGGCGCAGACGCGCCACTACGTTAGTGGTCCGCCATCTTGTTCGCTTCCGATGATCGACCTTTCTTGTGACCCCAGTGGTCTCTATTTTCACAACATAGTGGAGGCCGCGACGGGTTTCGAGCCTGCGCACGCGCTAAGGAAACCGCCGGTCAATTCACGAGAATGAAGTAGATCGCACAATCAACAACCTCGGGCTTTCGCACAATCTTCCTTGCTAGTCGACGAGATGCAATCAGCACCAACCACGTCAGTCGATACTTACGACGCACCGCGCGCTCAACTTCCAGAGCTGACGGTCCCTCGAGTAATTCTCCTTGACCTTGAAAGGTGGTGGCTCCAACCAGTGCGCGGCCACGAAAGTCGCTAGGCGTAACAGCGACTCGGTGGTCGCGAGCCAATCTCTTGGTCTTCCAAGAGCCAAGTTCAGTTGTGAATGCGTAACCCTCTCGAAAAGGAACGACCCAAGTGGGGGTTGACGCAATGGATCCATCTGGCCGATAGGTTCCAAATGCAATGTACTTGGCTTGTGCAATTTCGTCCATGCGCGCCCTCGCTGACTCTGCATACATACGGTGCCCCCGGCAGGATTCGAACCTGCGCACACGGTTTAGGAAACCATTGCTCTATCCCCTGAGCTACGGGAGCTTGATTGGTCTAACAACAAAGTTTTAAATTGCCTGACTCCCCGCGCAACGTCGTAACAACCTTTTGGAATCACTACACGGCAGTTCCCTGCCGATACCCAATAGTCAAACACACGAATGCTGATCCTCTTGGTAGATCCCCAATCCTGTGCTGGAGTTGCGCGACGACAGTGCGTGATCCGTTCGAGACACCGGCGTAACAACTGACGAAATCCGACCCCTCAACTTGGTCCCGAGAAACGAACGGTTGAAGTTGTCAATCAATCAGGCACCCCGGTCAATGAACTCAGTCCCGTTCCCGCGTCATCAAGGCATCGCGGGCGAAAGTAGCGGTCATCTGCGACCTCCCAGCATCGTGCACGAAAAGAAAGAGATTCTGAGGACGGCTGCTCAAGAGGCCGCGTCGACGGCGACATCCGAGGCGTAGAAGCGACGCTTTGCCCACAACGAAACATAAACCAGACCAACGAGTACTGGCACTTCGATGAGAGGTCCGACCACGCCCGCCAACGCTTCACCACTCGTGACTCCAAAAACACCAATGGCAACCGCAATTGCAAGTTCGAAGTTATTGCCCGCAGCCGTAAAGGCCAAAGTTGCGGTCCGGTCGTAGGGAAGGCCAAGTGCTCTCCCCAGTGCGAATGACCCGAACCACATGATCGCGAAATAGCACAGCAATGGAACAGCAATACGTGCCACATCGCCAGGACGTGCGGTGATTGTGTGACCTTGAAGAGCGAAGAGGATGACGATGGTGAAGAGCAAGCCATAGAGAGCGAAAGGGCCAAGGCGCGGCAACAGTTTGGTTTCATACCACTCCCGGCCGCGCCGACGCTCACCGAGGGTGCGCGTGAGATAACCCGCAACGAGTGGTATTCCAAGAAAGATGGCAACGGTCTCGGCGATTCGGCCAATCGAAAGATGTAGGCCTACCGTACTGAGCCCGAGCCATTCTGGAAGCACCTTTAGATAGAAATAGCCGAGGAGCGCGAAGGCGGCAATCTGAAATAATGAGTTGATCGCTACGAGAACGGCCGCGGCCTCGCGGTTACCACCTGACAAATCGTTCCAAATCAACACCATTGCGATACAACGTGCGAGGCCAACGATTATGAGACCCGTCCGGTAGGTCGGTAGGTCGGGTAACAACAACCAAGCCAGGGTGAACATGACCGCCGGGCCGACCAACCAGTTGAGGACTAGGGACGAGAACAATAACTTCCGGTCACGCGTCACCGCACCTAACCGGTCGTAGCGAACCTTCGCAAGGACCGGGTACATCATGACGAGTAGTCCGATGAATATTGGTAGTGACGTGCCCGACGTCACCTGCACCGCATTGAGGTGCGTGTTGAGACTCGGTATTGCCCGACCGAGCCCGATCCCTACGGCCATCGCGAGAATGATCCATGCAGGAAGGAACCGATCGAGGAATGACAAACGCCTGATGACCGGTGTGCTCAGTTCCCTATCTTGTAATTGCTCCACAAGCGCGTCACTCATAATCGTGTCCGAACTTGGACTAGGCGTCCGCTCAACAGCATGACTCGGTCTCTGAGGTGCGCGAGGAGCCAGTCGTGCAACATTTCTCTTCACCGGCAACAGAAGCGGTATCGCTGGCGTCGCCGAGAACCGTGTAAACCTCCCAGCGCGAACCATCAGGACCGTCCACCCAGACCTTGTCCTGGAGCGCGTGGCAACAGACTGTCCCATCCTCGATGTCAGTATCAAAGCCTTCGCTGGCGAGGTATCGAGTTGCTTCCACCACTTCAGTCGTCGAAAAAACCTCGACGCCGAGATGATTGATCGTGCCCGGAGCTTCGCGATTCTCAAAGAGGACCAGTTTGAGCGGAGGCTCGGCTATGGCGAAGTTCGCGTAACCAGGGCGAACCTTCGCTGGACCAGTTTTGAAGAACTTGGAGTAGAACTCAATGGACTCCTCGAGATCCGACACGTTAAGGGCGAGCTGCAGTCTGGACACTTGGTCTCCTTTACATTGACATTTATCAATTAGAAGAGTAACCATCACATCGACACTTGTCAATAGTATTATGAAACAAATGTCGCATCCAAAGTCCATTGCCGTCGATGAGAAAATCGTTAGCTGCTGTGGCCCGTTGGTGGGTGGTGCGCTGTCCGAAGTTGAGGCCGGCGATATGGCCCAGATCTTTGGTGCTCTATGCGACCCCATTCGACTTCGGATGCTGTCGCTCATAGCTTCTCAAGACGAAGTGTGTAGTTGCTCACTCGAAAAGCCTCTAGGAAAGAGCCAACCGACCATCTCACATCACACCAGAATTCTTGCCGAAGCGGGACTCATTGTTGGCGAGAAGCGAGGCCGATGGATATGGTGGCGTGTCGTTCCTGAACGACTCGAAGATGTCGCAAGAATCGTTACACCGTGAGCACGATGCGACAGCATTGCTTACCGAACGACGAGATGACGTAATCGACGCGCAATTGGCCAATGGCTAGCGCTGGGCAGTGAACAGAGAAGTCCGCTTCGCACGATGAGCGCGAGACGAAATTCGTACCTTCCTCAGCACCGGTCCGGCTCCAATGATCTTCAATGCGCTTGGTCCAGAACGCGCGTAGAGCCAGTACAACAGCGCAATTTCTAGGAGCACCTTTCCATTCTCGAATGAGTCTTCGGATTGACAAACCGAAGCACTATCCGAAGAGTTTCGAGCGCGTTGCCGGCCTCTAGTAAGCGGCGCCGGTTTCCAAAGTAGACGTCGCAACGTCGATCACGACCTTGCCGTGAACATGTCCGGTCTCGAGCAACGACATTGCGGTGGCGGTTTCGGCCAAGGGAAACGTACGTTCAACAATTGGCGTGAGCGCTCCGCTGAGGCATAGCTGCGCGAGATAATCGAGATCAGTGCTGATCACATTTGCCATCAGGGTTTCCAAGCGCTGCGACACGAATCGACCCTTCACTTTCGCCTCTGCAATAAGTCTTAGGGGCCCTATCCACTTTCCGCTGGGTCCCGTAGCGACCACCACCACGCCATCGTGGCCCGCTGCTCGCCGAAGCGAACGTAGCGTTCGATTGCCAACCAAATCGAGAACGACGTCGAAAGGCTCTAAACCTCTGGCGAAGTCCTGCATCGAATAGTCGATCACCGAGTCCGCCCCCAACGAACGAACGAGTTCGACGCTTGAGGATCCGCAGACGCCCGTCACGGAAGCACCGAGCGATTTGGCAATTTGTACCGCCATTGTTCCAACGCCACCGGCCGCGCCATTGATCAAGACACGCTGACCTGCGCGGAGTCCCGCATTGTCGCGCAGCGCTTGGAGAGCCGTCACACCCGCGCACGGAAGACAAGCAGCGGCCTCGAAGCTCAATGCTTGTGGCTTATGGACCATGCTTTTGGTATTAGCGAGCGCTGACGCAGCAAAAGTTCCGTCTCCCCAGCCGAAGACCTCGTCACCGATGTCAAAACCCTCGACCCCTTCGCCGACGGCGCCGACCGTTCCGGCAACGTCCGCTCCGAGTCCGCTCACCTTCGGTGACGACAAACCCATCATGACTCGCATCAGATAGGGATCGCCACGAAGCATGTGCAAGTCGTACGGATTCACCGATGCCGCCGCGACCTGAAGGCGCAGTTGCCCCGGCCCAGGCAATGGCTCGGGGATCTCTGAGAGTTGGAGAACCTTTGGTGGACCGTACTTTCGTCTGGTAACTGCAATCACGAGGGACTCCCTTCGAAGTGAGCCAAAATGACTTATAGTGTAAGTCTAGCCTTACACTATAAGGTTGTCAATATGCCTGCCGGCCCTAATGCAAGCGAACCTCGACTGGCTCTCAGCAAGCAGCGCATTATGGAAGCCACGATGGCGCTGGCCGACTTGAATGGCGTGCGCGGCCTTTCCATGCGTCAGATTGGCGACCATCTTGGTGTCCAGGCAATGTCGCTCTACAACTACGTGAGCGGCAAGGAGGAACTGCTGAGCTCAATAGTGGACCACGTCTTTGGTGAGATCCGGCTCGACTTTCCCAGCGGAAACTGGAAAGCATCATTACGCGCTACCGCCATTTCGGCCCACGACCTCTTCCTAGAGCACCCGTGGTCGTGTGAATTGGTCCTGACCCCTGGATCAATCTGGATTTCGACCGCACGATTGCGCTACATAGAATCCATACTGGCTCGCCTGAGGTTGGCGGGTTTTTCTCCTCAAGACGCATCACACGGCTATCACGCCCTCGATAGTCATACACTCGGCTACACACTCTGGGAGCTCGGTCATCGGATTCCTTCGGGCATTTCCGATGACTTCGTCGAGGAGTTGCTTCACCAATTAGATCAAAACAACTATGGATATTTGCTTGAGCACGCCAATGTGCACTCCAGCGAACCGGACTACGGCATCGAAGAGTTTGCTTTCGGTTTGGATTTGATACTTGAAGGACTTGACGCACTTTTGCCGCCACACGACACGCTCAAGTAGTTCGTAAAACCTCAGCAAAACACTTGTTGAACAAACCTATCCAGTATACGGTCCGAGCATTCGCCTTCGATTAGTAGTTCGTTTCAATTACATCGAAGCGAGGCCGACAACGATACCGCCCGTGATGGGTCTCACTTCGACACCGCCACCGCGTTTCACGATCGGGTTCTTTCGAGCAATGGCAAGAGCCTCATCAAGGTCGTAAGCCTCGATGACGTAGAACCCTACGATCACCTCTTTGGTCTCGAGAAACGGACCGTCAGTGATGATGTCGCCGCGAAGTGACGTCGCCTTTGAAATGTCTTCCAGCGCGAACGCAAGGACCATCGCGCCTGAGCTTTGCAGTTCCTCGGAGTGTCGGTCGTAGAGTTCGTCCTCGTTGGGAGTAGGTTCCGCGCCCTCTTCCAGGGTGGGTGCGTACATGAAGACTGCGTACTGAGCCATGGTTTCACCTCTTTCTTGCGGGCTACTCGCCTCACAAATCTACGACGAACGAATACAGCTTTTTTGGACAGATTGGACCAAAATTGTCTGCACTATGCAAGCGAGTACGGCCAGGAATAAGGTTGGTCGGCTTGGGTTTCGAGCGCGATATTCGCCGTATTTCTCAATGATGGGAGACTTCCTCCGTCGGCACCCGTCGCTTGAAAGAACGGGCCGCTCCTTTTAGAACCGCTACTCCGGTTTCCCCATAACCGGGCTCGGGCACCTTGCCCGAGGTAAATGGCTGACGCTGCGCTCACTCCAGCGCTTTCGCACTCGAGTGACTGACCACTGATGAGTGGCTCGCCCCAGGGTCCCAAATGCCTGTGCCGCGAAGAACTACGTTCTTCAAGAATGTGTCCATCTGAGCCCTCGTAGTTCGTCGTACTGGTTGAACGAACTCGAAGTGCCAAATGCAATCGAGTGAGTTCGCCAACATTTTCGACGAACGAGGAGATGACAAAGTGTGGACATATTTCGATTACCAGCTCTACACTTGGACGAATGGGCTCGGTTTCTATAACCAACGTGCCTACGACATCGGTTCGGGTGAGTTCGCGGATGCTCTCGCCGAGTTCTGGAGCGAACGCGCGATGAACCGACGCGCGAGTCGCCGACGGAACTTGCTCAAATGGTTCAGACTGTTCCGACAGGTTCAGAATCACTTTTCGATTGCCCACCAATCGCTGGCTAGTTGAAGTTCACCGTTAGAACGCCCGAGGAGGCTGACAATGCAATACATGTTCATACACGCCATTGACGAAGGACTGCAATGGCAGGAGGGGCTAGAAACCGAGATCCAGGCGACTCTGGAAGTTTGGCTGGAGGAAAGCATTCGCTCGGGAGTGAATTTGCAAGGCAGTCGCCTTCGCCCCACGAGCGACGCCACCACCGTTCGAGTGCGCCACAAAGAGGTGGTGGTGACCGACGGTCCGTTCGCCGAATCCAAAGAACAACTCGCTGGCTACGACGTCATCGAGTGCGAAAACGTCGATGAAGCGCTCGCCTGGGCGGCGAAGCATCCGACGGCTCTCATTGGATCCATCGAGGTACGCCCTTTGTTCGGCGATCCTCCTCGAATGCAACTGCCCGAGCAAAAGGCGACGACATTGAGGTACCTACTGGTCGTGACCGTCGACGAGTCCGTCGAGCTTTCTGCCGAGGAGCAAACCCGCATGGGTCCAGCAACCGAAGACTGGGTGGCCAAAGCAGAAGCGAAGGGTGCTCGTCTCTACGGGAGCCGTCTGGAACCGGCGAGCACGGCCCAGACTGTGCGAGTGCTAGACGGACAGGTGATCGTGGTCGATGGGCCTTTCGCCGAGACCAAAGAGCAGATCGCCGGCTTCGACGTCCTCGAGTGCGCCGACCTCGACGAGGCGATCGACCTCGCCGCCAAGCACCCCATGGCGCGTTTCGGAGCTTTAGAGGTGCGTCCGTTTTGGCCATTCGAAGAGTCCTAGGCTCCGATACGTCTTGGAGGAGCGACGATTGGTAGAGCCACTCAATACCTCTGTTGAGCTCGCAGAGTCGGCGGTCACGGACGCCTTTCGCAACGAATGGGGACGCGTCGTGGCGTCCCTGGTACGACGGACCGGTGACTGGGACCTCGCAGAAGAGTGCGCCCAAGGGGCATTCGAGAAGGCCCTCGCGCGATGGCCCGGTGACGGCGTCCCCGATCGACCAGGTGCCTGGCTCATGACCGTGGCGCGCAATCTCGCCTACGACCGCTTACGCCGCAGTACGAGAGAGTCCGCCAAGTTGAAGGAGCTCGCGACTTTGGAATTCAACCAGCCAAACGACGGGACCGCTGATTTCGAGGACGACGATGGCCCAGCGTCTCACGAAAGCGGGCAGCCCGACGAGCGACTCATGCTTATCTTCACGTGCTGTCATCCCGCGCTTGCCTTAGAGGCGCGGGTTGCCCTGACGTTGCGTACACTCACCGGTCTCAGCACCGCAGAGATCGCCCGTGCTTTCCTCGTCCCTGAAGCGACGATGGCCAAGAGGCTCGTCAGGGCGAAACACAAGATTACGAACGCGGGTATTCCCTATCGCGTGCCGGCTGGCGGTGCGCTGTTCCAACGTACTTCGGGAGTGTTGGCCGTGCTGTACCTGTTGTTCAATGAGGGCTACTCCGCCAGCACTGGCTCGGAGCTCGTGCGCACGAATCTCTGTGACAACGCCATTGAGTTGACCCGACTTCTGGTAGAAATGCTGCCCGAGGAGCCCGAGGCGAAGGGTTTGTTAGCCCTCATGCTTTTCCACCACGCACGACAGCGGGCTCGCGTCGATGAGCGAGGCGACGTCGTAACTTTGGAAGATCAAGACCGCGAGCGCTGGAACCACG
>PKZO01000058.1:0-218 GCA_003133125.1 Acidimicrobiaceae bacterium
ACGAGAAACCCCCGCTCGTCAACTGCCAGGGTGCCGTTGAGAAAACCAGAATTGGGATCGAGCCCGATGAATACAAAGGCGCCCGAAGTCTCGTGCCTGACATCCTTATCGTCATGGTTCACGACTATCGACTCGAGCTTTCCCGACGAATTCGCGTTGAAAGAACGAACTTTCGCGTCGCACCACACCGACATCTTGGGATGGTTCAGCACTTTGTC
>PKZO01000058.1:229-27355 GCA_003133125.1 Acidimicrobiaceae bacterium
GGCCCATCACACGTTGCGCAGAAGTGGATTCCAGCACCGATGAGGTCAGCTTCGCCCTCAGCCTCAGTCCTTCGGTAGGTCGAACCCGTCGCTACGAGCACCGCACGGGCAAGCACCGAACCTCCGGTTGAAAGCTCGACTTGAAGAAAGGGGCCCTCGCGCGTGATGGCAGTAACCGCAACGGCTTGAAGAATCTCGACGCCGTATCGCTCGGCTTGACGAATGATGCGATCTGCCAGTTCCGCGCCGGACACGCCGTCGGGGAAACCCGGGTAATTATCAAATCGCTCGGTGACTCCGGCCTGGCCACCTGGAGCGGATTTCTCAACCACGAGAACACTGGCGTTCTCGCGGGCTGCGTAGATTGACGTGGTTAGACCCGTGGGACCTCCTCCAACCACCACCACGTCATATTCAGTGCTCCCGGCGGACCGGACGAGTCCGATCCGGTCAGCGAGTTCGTCGTTTGTAGGCTCGGTGAGAAAAGAGCCGTCCGGAAAAACGATGGTCGGAATGACACGCTTCCCGCCGTTTCGCGACTCGACCTCATCGATCGCCTCAGGGTGCTCTTCGAGGTCTATCCACTTGTAAGCGATTCGATGCGACGAAAGAAACTGCTTGGCCCGTCGACAGTCAGGACACCAACTCGCACCATAGACAACTATCTGCGCAACTTCATCTAGATGATCGGACATCACGTCACTTTAGTGGCCGTGCTTTGATTGTCCGCAAAGTCTTCAATCGTAACGTGACCAGCACTCTACGAACAACGGTTGGTCAGTGGTGGTGACGTACAACATTCGGGGTTACTCGAGCAATAGTTGGTGAGTTCGAAATCTTGGCCCGTCGACCGAACCTGTGCGACAAGGTCATGAAACGCGAAATCGGTCAACTCTTTGACAAACCACCAGATTGATCTTCACCGAAGAGGTACGTGCCATAGCCGCGCACCACTTGTTCACCCTCGAACTCGAGGACCTCGCACGCTAAGGCGCCCGTTTGGTTGACGTAGTTGATGACCACGATACCGACACCCACATATGTCTCCTTCAACTCAAAGTGAAGATCAGGAAACTTGCGTAACCCTTCGGCCCAGTAGTCGCGCAGTGCAGCCTTGCCACGTATCACGCCGTTACTCGAAGGAACTAGTTGAGTCGCCACTGGTGATGCAAAGATAACGTCATTGGCGTAGTGCTCCATGATGGCGTCAAGGTCATGTGAGTTCCACGCGCGTAGCCAGCCATCCACGAAGCCTCGTGTCGAAGTTGAATGCATCACGCAAGCGTATGCGGCGAACGATTCTTGGGATTTCACGATGGAACCCAGTCCAGCGTGCCGCACTGATACTCGGGACCGAATCGCTCGTCCCAGTGGGGTCTGCCAATCGCATCGCAATCCCAGAATCGGTCCACGTCGGATTAAGTACGGCTCAGATAAAGTCAGACAGTGGACCTGCAAAAAGTAATTCTGTACTACGCGTTCACGCCGCTGGACGATCCCGAAGCGATACGCCTTTGGCAAGAGACGCTCTGTCGAAGTCTTGGGCTGAAGGGCCGCATTCTGATTTCTACCCACGGCATAAACGGCACCCTCGGCGGCGACATGGGCGCACTAAAGAAATACGTACGTCAGACCAAGAGCTACGCCGGTTTCAAGGACATCGTATTCAAGTGGTCCGACGGAACGGGCGATGACTTTCCCCGACTGCGCGTGCGCGTGCGCGGTGAAGTGGTGTCATTCGGCGCAGCCGGTGAGCTCAAAGTGGACAAGAACGGCGTGGTAGGCGGCGGCATTCGCTTAAAACCCTCCGAAGTGAACGAATTGGTCGCCCTTCGCGGCGACGAAGTCGTCTTTTTTGACGCGCGTAACGAATTCGAAGCCAGGATCGGCAAGTTCAAGAACGCGGTCGTGCCGAACGTAAGAACAACCCGCGACTTTGTCGGTGAATTCGACAGCGGCAAATACGACCATCTAAAGGGCCGACCCATCGTTACGTACTGCACCGGAGGAATACGCTGTGAGGTCCTCTCATCACTGATGAAATCGCGCGGGTTCCACGAGGTCTATCAGCTCGACGGGGGCATCGTGCGCTACGGAGAGGAGTTCGGCGACCAGAGCTTGTGGGAAGGCTCGCTTTACCTCTTTGATGCAAGGATGAACCAGGAGTTCAGTGATGAGTCGAAAATACTTGGTGCTTGCGAACACTGCGGCGAGCCGACCAGCAGATATTCCAACTGCTCGGACCTGGCCTGTCGGACGCTAATTCTCCTTTGCCGCTCCTGCACCGAAGACAACCAGATCTTGGACTGCATCGATTGTCGCTCGCGAATCACCTAAAGCACAGCAGGATCCCAGTCGCGTTGGAACCTCGATTGGCCGCGCCACAAAGATGGGGCGCGTCATTGACAAACATCGGCAAGTAAGTTGAGATGATGGCGGCGTCAGAATCGTGTGAGGTCTGTGGTTTCCATTGGAATTCGATCTCCTCCTCAGAAATACCTGTGCGCACGACGGCCGCCACGGCACAGTTCGTCGATGTCGTGCGGACCTCGACGGTTCCTGTGGGTACTCGACCTTCACCCGATCGCTGGTCGATTCTCGAGTACGGGGCTCACATGCGTGACGTGTTCATTTCGATTCGTGAACGCATCATTCGAGCTTCGATCGAGGACGAGCACGTCGGGGGACAGTTGTACCGTAATGAACGGGTAAACCTCGGTCTCTATGCGCTCGACCAACCCGACGACGTCGCCACGGAGTTACATGCCATGTCAAGACTTTTCATAAGGACCTTCGAGGCCCTGCCTCCTGGTTATGAGAAGCGAACCTTCACGTACAGCACGATTACCAACCAGCAGGTCACAATTCTTTGGGCGGGCGCCCAGGCCCTCCACGAGTGCGAACACCATCTGGGTGACGTACGCGAGAACGAGAGACTCCTAAGTGTCTGAGAACCTCCCTTCGTCGCCATTCGTGTCAAGGCAAGTAGTTGGGAACGCTCGTGAGCGCTGAAACATCACCGGGCCTGCTCGCCCTCGTTGGATCAGGGGAATATCTGCCTCAGATGACGGCTTTTGAGTCATCACTCTTGCACGGCCGGCCACCACGATATGTACAGCTGGCCACCGCCGCAGTGCCTGACGGACCCGAAGTCGTGGAGCATTGGCACAGTCTGGGACGAGCACAGGGCGAACGCATCGGCGTTGAAGTTGTCATAGTCCGGGTAAATGATCGAGGTGACGCTCTAAACGAAGACAATGCCAAACTCGTGGCCGGCGCCGGCCTGATCTACATGTCCGGCGGAAACCCCGGCTATCTCGCGGACACGCTGCGCGATTCGCCAGTATGGGAAGCCATCGTGCGCGAATGGCGCGGTGGCGCCTCCCTCGCGGGTTGCAGCGCTGGTGCCATGGCAATGACTGCTTGGGTGCCCTCTTTGCGTCACCCCAAGAAAGGAGGAACCGCCGGCCTCGGGCTCTTACCTCATCTTCGCGTGATTCCTCATTTCGACATGTTTACCAAACGGATGCCCGACGTAGCGGCACGTTTTCTCCTTCCTTTCGACGAGACCGCTACCGTTCTTGGCATCGACGAGGACACCGCCGTGGTCGGTGGACCCGAAGAGTGGACGGTGCAGGGTCGCCAATCGGCGTGGCTCCTTCACCCCAACTCGCGCGACGAATTGCCCGCGGGTACTACATTCTCCACCAAGGTATAAATGACTATGAAACGTTTTGTCATATTCAGCGTGGCCGTTCTGGCATTAGACCTCATCCCCCTTGGGCTCGGTGTAGGTGAGCCTTCAGCGCAAGCAGCATCATCGCCGATTTCGCTCTATAACTGCACCCAGCGTCAGGTGCGGCCGACCAACATCGTGCTCACGTGTGCCGATTCGAATCGGTACATCAAAGACATCACGTGGAGTTCGTGGACTTCAAGCACCGCAAAGGCGACCGGCACGTTGTATTGGAACGGCTGCTCTCCCGCGTGCTTTGACGGCAAATGGCATTCGACGACGATCCACTTCAGCGCGCGCGACCCCAAGACGGTCTTGACACACCCAATCTTTACTCAGTTGTATGGTCCCTCAAGTGCGTGGGGAACGGGTTCGAAGGTCTGGGACCTGCCAATTAGACCGGAGTAACGGTAATCGGTCAGTTCGGCGATTCGCCGGAATTTTCACGATGGTATTTCTCGAACACGTCCACGAGCCGCGCCACTGCTTCGTTCGACAGGTCCTCTGGACCGACTGAACCACTGAGAGCGATGGTGGCTCTCATCTGGTCGAGATACGCAGAGCACGCGCCGCAGTCGGCCAGGTGGCGTTCGAGACGTCGCCGGTCACGTCGAGCCAACGCACCTTCGAGATAATCACTCACGAGGGCGACCGCCTGGTGGCACGTGATGTCTCTAGTCATTGCCACGAGCGCCCTCCCGTCAGCGTTTCTTCCAATGTTTCACGAATTTTCGCGCGGCCCCGGTGCAAGAGCACCCTTGTGTTGGCCTCGGAAAGTTCGAGCAAATCGGAAACCTCTCTAGTAGACAGTCCCTCCACGTCGCGAAGCGTTACGACCGACTGCTGGGGTTCTGGCAAGTCCCGTATGGCGTTTCGACACGCCTCGAGCACGCCGGCGTTCGCCAACTTGTCGTTGATCAACTCGGTGAAAGGAACTGGGGCTTCGTTCCACATACCGCCTTCGTTGAAACGGGCGCTCGACACGGGATCGACTGGATCGACGGTGACGACACGGTACTCACGAGTGCCAGTCTTGCGAGCGCGATTGGCCGCGATACGAAAGAGCCACGTCTTGAACGACGAGCGGCCCTCGAACCTCTCGAGACCCTGCATAACCGCGATCCACGTGTCCTGTGCGACGTCTTCAGCGGAAGCCTCGGATTTCACGTAGTAGCGCGCAAGTCGTACCAGCGACATCTGATAGCGCTCGACGAGATCGCGAAAAGCATCGTGGTCACCACCGAGAATTCGCTCAAGGAGGGCCTCGTCTTCCATACGCCAAGGGTAGTGCGGCTCACCATCGTGTAACACTTTTTAACGAACCGAAACAGTACACGTGTCGCCTCACGCCCACACGACCGCTACGAAAGAAACGCTGACACCGCGCGTTCTACGCCGAGTCCTTTTGGCCACGTTCGCCTCAACGCGTGGAGAGGCACACTCGCGTCTTGACGTAGGCCCGACGCAGTTGTAACGCTTCTTCGTCGCCCCAGCACTGTTCTCCAACGACACACACAACCCAAGGAGAACATCATGCGCAGTACCTTTCACCTACGCCTTCTCAGTGCACTTGCACTACTCGGAGGTATCCTCACCAGTGGTGCCGCGTTCGCAACCGCTGCCGACGCGCAGGCCCTGCCAGTTTCCAAGGCGCACGCGTTATTTCTTGAGACTGACTCTCCTGACGGAAACTCAATCCTCAGCTACGTGCGAGCGAGTGATGGAACCATCTCGCTCTCTGGTTCCTTCCTGACTGGTGGAAACGGTGGTGCGGGCGCCAGCTCGTCCGCCGCTCCCCTCGGCAGTCAGGACGGTCTCGCCCTCGCCGGCAACAACCAAGATCTCATCGCCACGAACGCCGGCAGCGATACCATTTCGGTGTTCGACGTCACCGGAACGACACTCAAGCTCGTACAGCAGATCGGCAGCGGTGGGCAGTTCCCCAACTCAATCGCTGTCCACGGCGACCTCGTGTCCGTACTCAACGCGGGCGGGGCGGGTTCGGTTCAGGAGTTCTCCCTCGTGAAAGGCAGGCTGGCGACGCTCGCCACCGAGAACCGCTCACTCGGGCTCGATAACACCACGCCCCCGGACTACGTGCACGGCGCGGGCCAAGTCGGCTACACCCCCAATGGCCAACACCTCGTGGTGACGACCAAGGACTCAACGAACTCCTACGACGTGTTCTCGGTGAGTCCAAACGGCACCCTGGGTGCCGCCCCCACGGTCACCGTCTCGGACAACCCAGTCCCTTACGACTTCAATTTCGACGCCGCGGGCAACCTCTTCGCCATCGAAGCGGGAACGAGCTCGGCCAGCGTTTACGAGGTGAACGCCAACGGATCCTTGACTTCACTTGGCACAGTGAGTGACAACGCGAAGGCGTTGTGCTGGGTCTCTTCGGCCAATGGCTACTTCTTTGGTTCGAACGCCGGAAGTGGCACCATCACTTCCTTTGACGAGAACAGTTCCGGCACACCACAGATCGTTGCGAGCGTCGCCGCGAGCGCACACGCGGGCACCACGGACTCAGTAGTCTCACCTGACGGTAAGTTCCTCTACGTCGAAAGTGGTGGTGCGGGCACGGTTGACGTCTTTGCCATTGGCGCCAACGCGGCTCTCACTCTAGTGACCACAATCTTCAATATTCCTGTCGCGTCCGAAGGTATTGCCATTAGCTAGTTACCCCCGAGGCCAGTTACCCAGGAGTCGCGTCGGATCTTTCGACGCGACTCCTGGACGTCATCGCGACCAGCACACCGAACCGTCACGATGCCACGGCTTCGGCGGTTTCGATCTGGTGCGTGGCGTGAACGAGCAGGAACCCGAATCCTATGGCGATGACCGCTTGAGCGGCGAACAAGACGTGAACCACCTTGAAGAAGTCGAGGACACCGAGTACGAGACCGACGAGCTCGGCACCGAACCAAGTCCGGTCCCAATTGAAGTTCCTCACTCGAACGTAGAGCCAGATCGACGCCACAGGATCAAACACCATCGCAATCAACCCAACGACACCATGAAGATCCTTCAGTGGCGTGTTGACCGAGTAACCGTACGTACTCACAAGCAACAGAAAGCAGATAAGGGCGTAAGAGCGAAGCAACGCGACGAGGACCCTCGATTCACGGCCAATCACCGGCATTACGTTCGATGCCCGGAGTGTAAAGAAAACACAGCCGACGTAGGTCAACGTGTAGGGAATCGCGGTCTTGATGTGAATGCCGTAGTTGCTAAACCCGCCCTCGTCACGTTTCAACACGAATCCCGGGTGAAGACTGAGACAGAGCGTAACGAAAATAATGAGATTCCACTGGCCAAGAGTCACGTACTTGGAAGCTCGTGTAGCCATGCGTCGAGTGTACGGTCATTACGACGTTGCCCATCAAGTCAGCGTGTACGGAAGTGATTCGTCGATCATCGATGAACCTGACAGCTCGTTCGTGCAGCAATCAAATGTCGACGCCAGTCAGCACTGGCGTCGTAGACCTCTTCACTGGCCCAGAACCGGAACCCCTGGACCAGAACGATAGAGGCTCACACTCCCGATGCCGACCTGCACCGTCAAGTCGAGATGTGACGTGGCGCCCTTAGCCCCATCGGAGTAATAGAACGCTTGGCGCCCGAAAGGGTAGACGATAGAGCTCGATCCACTTTGCGCGCTCAAGTTGACCTGGACGCCCGGCGGCACCTCAACCGTGAGTCTTCCGATCGCCACGGTCGCGGTAACGGCAAGCGAGTTGTGACTAAAACCAACACCGCGCAAATCGATGGTCATGTCGCCAATGCCCAGATGATAGTGATGGCGCACCTGAGACGCCGAATATGGCTGGTATATACGCTGACCCACGCCGCCCGACAAGGGCACTCCCGTTGAAGCAACGTATGCGAGGACGCCGCCAGCCGCCAGCACCGCCACGCTCACGAGGGCGATCAACAACCCGAGGAAGAATCGTAAGAACCGAAAATGACCGGGTCGCAGTAACGACACCACGGCGAGCACCACCAAAAACAGCAGCCAGAAAGCACTTATGCCTCGACCAGACCCAGGTCCGCGAAATATCACCGACAAGAAGATGAGTCCGAGACAAAGCGCCCCAGCGAGCAAGATCAGGCTACGAAAACTCCATCGAGGTTCGTTGTCGCCCGAGGTTCTCGCGACCCTCTTCTCGTCACTGTCCTCACCAAGTGGCACGAGAGCCCACAGGGCGAGATAGACCGCCGCGCCGAGGCCCGCCAACAGAGTGAGCACCACGAACACCACCCGAACGACGTTGGCGTCAACGTCAAATCGCTCCCCTATGCCGCCGGCAACGCCCGCCAGTTTTCGGTTGATCGTGCTACGACGCAGTCTCTCGGGAGGCAGATTTTCTGGGGCACTCGTCAATTCGTCGGGGACACCGTTTTCGCTCATGAATTCGATGATAAGGAACAAAACCGACGCGGCGGTATCGGGAGGAACCCTAAGAAAGGGCGTTTTCCCAAGGGTTTACCCTGATTGTCTCTGGCCGAGCGCCGTGCCAGACTCACATCATCAACATGAAATTTTCCGCGACGTCAATTCTTCGACCCGATACCCCCGGTCGCCCGCAACGCCCGCTGCGACGAAAGGCCGACGGCGCCTTGCTCGGTGGCGTCTGTAGCGGTTTTGCCCGACGTCTCGGTATCAGCACACGATCCGTGCGGATCTTTACGGTGATTCTTGCGCTCTTTTTCGCCCTCGGTGTTGCTGCCTACATGACGTTGTGGATACTTCTGCCCCGCCAAGGCGAAGCGACGTCGATTCTCACGAGAACCGTGAACGATCGACGTGACAAGGAGATTCTCTTCGCCGTCGCCATCGCGGTGCTTACCCTCCTCATTGCCTTTATCACCATGGGTGTTGGACTGCCGGGCGTGACTTTGTGGTTCCTCGCACTGTGCTGCCTCGCCGCCGTGATGGTGTGGCGAGGCGCCTCGAATGACGAAAAGGAGTCCTTGAGCCAGCTTTCCACGGATCTGGCCAAGCTACGGATTGGCCGCAACGACGGATGGCGGGCCGTTGCCCTGCGCACGGGCTTTGGCATTGTCTTCATCATTTGGGGAATCTCACTCATGTCGCGCGTCAGTGGCGAGAACGGTGCGGCCAAATTCGTACTCGGCGGAGCCTGCGCCCTCGTACTGGGCCTTTTCGTCTTGTTCGCGCCCTGGTGGATCCGCACGTTTCAAGATCTTTCCACAGAGCGTCGTGCGCGCATGCGAGCACAAGATCGCGCCGACATGGCTGCGCACGTTCACGACTCGGTGATGCAGACGCTTTCGCTCATCCAACGAGCCGCGGACGATCCCCAAGAAGTGACCCGACTAGCTCGACAGCAGGAGCGCGACCTGCGAAGTTGGTTGGCCAATCCAGAGAAGTTCGGTGCTCAATCAACGTCGTCACGCACCCTGTCGCAATCGATCCTCGACGTCGAAAGCGAGGTCGAGGACAATTACGGCGTTTCGGTGGACGCGGTGATCGTGGGAGATGCACCTTTGGATGACTCACTGCTCGCGCTCATCGCTGCCTGTCGCGAGGCGACCTTGAACGCCGCCAAGTGGTCGGGGACTCGAGAGGTCGCAGTGTTCGTCGAAGTAGAGCACGACAAGGTCTCGGTCTTCGTGCGCGACACCGGATGCGGATTCGATCCGACCGCAGTCGCCGCGGATCGTCAGGGCGTCACCGGGTCGATCATCGAGAGAATGCGCCGCCACGGCGGAACCGCGACAATCACGAGTTCACCTGAAACCGGTACTGAAGTGGAACTGCAGCTTCCGCGAGCGTCCCATTCGTCGTGAACGTCAATCAAAGGCCAACAGTTTTTCTCGTTGACGATCACGCACTGATACGCGCGGGTCTTCGGGCCGAGCTTTCAGGCCACGTAGACGTGATTGGCGAGGCTGACGAAGTGGCAGCCGCGATTGAGATGATCATCGAGCGCTCCCCCGATGTCGTGTTGCTTGACGTCCACATGCCCGAGGGCGGCGGGTTAGCGGTGTTGCGAGCAGTGACCAAGGTGCGACCTAACGTGAAGTTTCTGGCGCTCTCGGTATCGGACGCGGCCGAGGACGTCATTGCCGTGGTACGCGCGGGGGCGCGCGGCTATGTCACCAAGAGTATCGAGGGTCCGGAATTGGTCGAGGCCATCACTCGCACGGCGGCGGGTGACGCCGTCTTCTCTCGACGCCTGGCTGGCTTCGTGCTTGACGCCTTCGCAAATCGCCCCCAGGAGAATTCGTTCGCGCCCGCACTCGACCCGGAACTCGATCAACTCACTCCCCGTGAAATCGAAGTACTTCGTCTCATCGCGCGGGGATATTCATACCGCGACATCGCCGGACAACTCGAAATTGCCGTCAAGACTGTGGAGAGTCACGTCTCAGCGGTTTTGCGCAAACTCCAGCTCTCAAACCGCTACCAACTGACGAATTGGGCAACCGAGCGCCATCTCCTTTGATTCTGACGATTAATCCGTAACGAAACCTCGCTCCGCGGGCACTAATCACTGGCGGTGATCCGGTCACTTCGAGCGGAGCCTCGCATAGTCTGAAACGACACGAGTCGTCGTTTCTCATAGTACGTCAAGGGGAACAGTGATCGGTCTACTCTTCATCGGTTTTGTCGCAGGCATCATTGCAGGAATTTCGCCGTGCATCCTGCCCGTGTTGCCTGTGGTCCTCGTGGGCTGGACCGCTCCAGTTGAAGACGTCGCACATCCATTTCGCGCACGTCGACGTCGTTCAGCGACGGTCATCGCCGGGCTCATCGTTAGTTTCAGTCTGATCATCGCGGCCGGTTCGGCGGTTCTCAGTGCGCTGGGGCTGCCCCAGGACTTCTTGCGCGACGTAGGCATTGGCCTACTGATTCTTTTCGGAATCGGACTGCTCGTCCCCCAGGTCGAGCGGCTACTCGAGCGACCCTTCATTCGAATTCGCGGACGCGCGCCGAGTGGCAGCGGATCCGCCTTCGTGCTCGGGCTCGGGCTCGGTGCGGTCTTCGTACCGTGCGCCGGACCAGTACTCGCCGCCATCTCGGTACTGGGCGCGCGTCACCACGTAAGTTTCTACAGTCTCCTTCTAAGCCTCTTCTTCGGAGCCGGGGCCGCGCTGCCGCTCTTCGCCATTGCCCTCACGGGTGACCGATTGATCGAGAGGAATCGTCACCTTTCCCAGCGGGCGAGAAAGCTACGACCCGTCGCGGGCGTGTTGTTGATCCTGATGGCCTTGGGCATCATCTTCAACACCTTCAACGGGATTCAGAAATTCGTACCCGGTTACACGAACGCGCTCCAACAACACGTCGAAGGCAACAAGTTCACCTACGAACAATTACGAAGTCTCAGTCAGAGCTCGAACAACGATGGCTCTCTCGCCGCGTGCGAGGGTGTTGCCGCGACCCAGTCCGTGACGATCCTGCAAAAGTGCGGCACGGCCCCCAAGTTCGTCGGCATCGTCAAATGGCTGAATACTCCTGGTGACCAGCCCCTCACTCTTTCGCAACTGCGCGGTCACGTGGTGCTCGTCGACTTCTGGACGTATTCGTGCATTAATTGCCAACGCTCGTTGCCTCACGTCGAGGCATGGTACGCGCGCTACCACAAGTATGGTCTGGACATCATTGGCGTCCAGGCTCCAGAGTTCGCCTTTGAACACGTGATCAGCAACATCAAGAGCGCCGCCAAGAGCTTGGGTGTGAAATATCCCATTGCGGTGGACAATAACTTGACGACCTGGACCGCCTATAGCAACCAGTACTGGCCCGCGGAGTATCTCATCGACGCGAAGGGTGTGATCCGTCACGTGGATTACGGCGAAGGGAACTACAATGGCACCGAGTCGCTCATCCGCCAACTACTCGTCGCGGCGAATCCAACAGAGAAGCTGCCCCCGCCGACCAGCGTCACGAACCTCACCCCGACCCAGGAGACGAGCCCCGAGTCGTATCTTGGATACAACTACGAGTCTGAGTCGTATGTGATTGGTAGCGAACTCAGTCAGAATGAGATCGCGACGTACCATTCGCCATCGAACATCCCCGTGGGTAATTTCGCCATGGCGGGCGAATGGTACTCGGGCGCCCAGGAGATCACGGCGGTCTCGAGCGCGATGATCAACATCAACTTCCAAGCGAACGACGTCTACCTCGTCATGAGCGGCGACGGTACGATCACCGAGACGCTCAACGGCAAACCCTACAAAACAGTCGCCGTGTCGGGATACCCGCGTCTCTACACATTGTTCTCGAACAAGCACAGCACGAGCGGACTCCTTGGACTTTCCTTCACCAAGGGCCTCGAAGCCTACGACTTCACTTTCGGCTGATCAGGATCAAGGGGGTAGAGAGAGTTCGTTGTCTCGGCTCACTTGAGCTAAGACAACGAGGATGATCAAGACGTCGATGACCAAACCGGTCGTAATGACCGTGGCCCATTCACCCTTTCCGGATTCGTCAACTTTACGTTAGCGTGAAGGTCAAACACCGCGACCTTGCGCGTTGCTGGGATCGATTGTTCTCTAGGAGTTTAAATGGCGGCCACCATCGCAAAGATAATTGTCTGTGACGGCGACGAAACCGGTCAGGAGCTACTCAACGAATCGCTTCGGGTCATGACGGGCGAGCTCCTCGGCGTAACCCTGCAATTCGAACACTTTGACCTCTCTCTCGAAAGGCGCCGTTCCACGAAGAATGAGGTCGTGCGAGAGGCCGCCGCCGCTATGGTCGAGACCGGCCTCGGGCTGAAGGCCGCCACCATCACGCCCCCAGAGATGGGCGGCGTCGGATCGCCGAATCGGCTCCTGCGCGAAGGCATCGGTGGCTCGGTGATCGTGCGCACTGGTCGGCGCATCCCGGGGGTGTCACCCGTCGTCGCCACCAACAAGCCGATCATCGTCATCCGCATGGCGGTCGGTGACGCGTACGGAGCCGACGAGGGACGAGAGGGCGCGCCCGGCAGTTTCAACGAGATCGCGTGGCGAACCGAACGAATCGATCGATCCGTCTGTCGCTTCGTCTCCGAATACTCATTCAAGGCCGCCGCCCAAGTACATGGCATCGTCTACGGAGGTCCGAAGTGGACGGTGTCGCCCACCTACGAAGGAATGCTCAAAGAGGAGATGGACGCGGCGGCGGCACGCTACCCCGACGTGACGTATCGTCCCACACTCATCGATGCTTCCTACGCTGGTCTGCTCACCGACGTGCACGAGCAGACACTGGTCATTCCCGCCCTCAATCGTGACGGTGACTGTTTGAGTGACCTCGTGCTCGCCATGTTCGGTTCCATCGCGGGCGCCGAATCCGTGCTGATGGCCCTGGACGAGAACTTGCACCCCAAAGTCGCCATGGCCGAGGCGCCGCACGGTACCGCGCCCACTCTCCAGGGAAAGAACGTTGCGAACCCGATGGCGATGCTGCTCGCCCAGGCCGCGCTGCTCGACCAAGCGGCGTTGCACCTGGACGACCCGAGCTTCCAGGTGGCGGGAGAACGACTTCGCACCGCAACTCTCGAGGGTGCCGCCGACGGTGTGCGAACCTTCGACCTCGGCGGAGAGGCGACGACCAGCGGTGTCGTGGACGACGTGATCGCCCGCTTGAAGTCCTAGGGCAGGACTATTTCGGAGCCGGATTCGAAGACGTCCAAACACTCCGCGAATGCTTCGAGCAACGAGAGTTCGCCGGTCGCGTGGAACGATTCACTGGCGTGCCGCTCGTTGAGGGTTGTGCACGAACAGTAGCGACGTGCACGGCGGATCGATCGTGGCGAGGTCGGTCAGCGGGCCCTCGGCCGACACGTCTCGCTGACGTGGTGAAAGTAGCACGAAGGACTCGAGGTGTACCTCACCTTCGAGCCTTGCGCCTGGTGGTCGCGCCAACGAAATTCTGATCAAGGTAACGCGAAGGTGAAATCTGAGACAAAAGTAGGCCAACTGGCGGGTCTTCCCTACGAAAGGGTCAGTTTTGCTTGCTAAAAGTGGAGTGTGCATAACACTTTCGTCTTGGTGTTCGTCGTGCTCATCGCCGTCGGATTCGACTTCACCAATGGCTTTCACGACACCGCGAACGCGGTGGCACCGACGGTCGCCACGGGTGCCCTGAAGCCTCGCACGGCCGTCATCCTCTCGAGCACCCTCAACCTCGTCGGTGCCTTCCTTTCGCTCAAGGTCGCCGCGACCGTGGCGAGTGGCATCGTCAGCCAGGGCGACATCATCATGCCCGTCGTCATCGGCGGGCTTATCGGCGCCATCGCGTGGAACGTGACCACCTGGTACTTCGGCATACCTTCCTCGTCCAGCCACGCTCTCATCGGCGGCATCGTCGGCGCCATGATCGCCCACGCGGGATCGAGCGCGGTCCTTTGGAGCGGCATCGTCGGCAAGGTGTTGGCTCCGTCGATCGCGGCACCGATCTTCGCGCTGGTTATCGCCGCGATCGCCACGTCACTTGCACGTCGACTCACCAATAAGACCGATAACGGCACGAAGTCAACGGGCATGAGAATCGGACAAATTGGTTCGACGTCGTTACTGTCCATCGCCCACGGCACCAACGACGCGCAAAAGACGATGGGAGTGGTGACCCTCGCACTGATCGCCAACGGCACGCTCGCCCAGAACAGCGCCACGCCCAAGTGGGTCGTGCTGACGTGTGGGCTCGCCATCGCGGCCGGGACCATGATCGGCGGGTGGCGCATCATCCGCACCATGGGCCAGGGATTCACGAAACTGAGTCCGACCCAAGGTTTCACCGCTCAGATCACCTCCTCGGTCGTCATTCTCTCCTCCAGTCATTTCGGTATGCCTCTCTCGACCACGTACGTCGCCACCGGTTCGATACTCGGCGCGGGAGTCGGCACCCGCAAGCGCACGGTGCGCTGGAGGCTCGCCGGACGCGTGGCGACCGCCTGGCTCATCACGCTTCCCGCGGCGGGCGTGTGCGGCGCTCTCGCCTACTACGGACAACGGGCCTTCGGGGTCTCTTTTGGCGTCGTGGTCATGACCGCACTGCTGATCTGCTACTGCACCTTCATCTATCTGCGTTCGCGCAAGGACAAGATCAACGCGCACAACGTGAACGACCGCTGGGGTGAGCACTCCGAGGCGTTCGAAAAGCCCCTGGTGAAAGTCGAGGAGCCCGTCAAGGTATGACCCCGTCCGCTCCCGCCACGCCGCTCATCGAATGGCACGCCCTTCTTCAGGTCCTCTACACCAGCGTCGCCTTGGGACTTGGCGTCGTGGTGCTTTTCTCGATGGGCGTCTACTCGCTCTCACTCTTTCGCCGACCCGAGAGCACGGTCGCGATGCGTGGACTGAGTATGACTGGCATGGGAATCATCAGCCTGGTAATCGCCGCCACTGCGGTGTGGGGCTTCTTGGTCATCATCAACAAGTAACGCTGCCCACCGAGAGCGGGTTGGGCCCTAGATTCATTCCATGGCACTTCACGAGATCAACTTTCCTACAACCTTCTTGTGGGGCACTTCAACCTCCGCCTACCAGATCGAGGGTGGTGGCACGAACACCGACTGGTGGCGTTTTGAGCGCGCCCCGGGAACGGTCGCGGTCGAGGAATGTGGAGAGGCGTGCGACTCGTGGCACCGTTACGAAGAGGACCTCGACCTGCTGGTCCAGTTCGGACTGAACTCGTTTCGTCTCTCAATCGAGTGGGCGCGCATCGAACCCGAGTACGGTGTCTTCTCACGCGACGCGCTCGACCACTACCGCGCGGTGCTCGAAGCGTGTCACGCCCGTGGCATCGTGCCCGTGGTGACGCTCCATCACTTCACGCTGCCGCTCTGGGTCGCTGACGCCGGGGGATTCGAGAACCCCGAGATCGTGACGTGGCTCGCGAACTACGCCAGCGTGGTCGGACGTGAGTTCGGCGCACTCATCGGCATCGCGTGCACGATCAACGAGCCGAACATCGTGGCGGTGATGGGCTACCTCCTCGGCGTGTTCCCTCCCCAAGTCACCGACGACGGCCGATTCGTCGCAGTGAACGAAATGATGAGAAAGGCCCACGTCGCGATGCGTGAAGCACTTCGCGAGGGGCCCGGCACCTACCCGATCGGGATGCCGCTCTCGATGCAGGACTATGAGACCCTGCCCGGTGGCGAGCAGGAGATGCACGCCATGCGCGACGAGATGGAGGACAAGTACCTGCGTGCCTGTGAAGGCGACGACTACCTCGGCGTGCAGTGCTACACCAAGATGGTCGTAGGGCCCGACGGCGTGGTCTTTGACCCGCCCGGCGAGAAGACGGAGATGGGCTACCTCTTCTGGCCCCAATGCGTCGAGCAGACCGTGCGTCGAGCGGCCTCGTTCTCATCGCTACCCATCTACGTCACCGAGAACGGGATCGGGACCGACGACGACGACCAGCGCATTCGCTACCTGACCGGTGCTCTACAGGGTCTGCACCGCGTGCTCGACGAAGGCGTGGACGTACGCGGCTACTTCCAGTGGTCGCTGCTCGACAACTTCGAGTGGTCCCTCGGCTACCGCCCCAAGTTCGGCATCGTGAGCGTGGACCGCACCACGTTCGTACGCACGCCCAAGCCCTCGGCTCAGTGGTACGCGACGACGACCAGGGACTTTCCTCGAAGCGTGCTCGACACCTAGAGCAGCAGCCGCTCCATCTGCGCTATGGGTGCCTCGATCTCCTTCAGGGCTTCACGCAGGGCCTCGACCTCGGGCGACATGCGTAGCGCAGAACCGTTCAGCAGATTGTGTTCCTCTTCGGGGTCCTCGCGACGGTTGAACTGCACGTCACCGTGGAAGGCCGACATCCGCGCCCAGAACGGGACCTCGTCGGCCACGCCGAAGGGCTGCTTGATGACCGGCACCTCCGAACCGGGCATGAAACTGAGCGACGCACGAACGTTTGGTCGCGGCAGTCGCATCTGGGGAAAGGCGTGCAGAGGCATGGTCGACCACCGATTCGAATACATCTCGAGCGGCCGATTGCTCTCGATCGGCGCGCGCACGAACTTCACGTCGTTGTCGACGTAGACGACCTCCAGGCCCCAGATCCCGGTCAACAAGTGCGTACGCGTCGAGGGACCCGTGCCACTCAACACCGGCACCAGCGAATGACCGTGCGTGCGGTGCTCGGGCGTCACCGAGAAGATCTCACACAACGTCGCGTGCACGTCGACCGTCGTAGTCAGCGACTCGACGTCACCGGCGCTGGCGCCCGGCCAGGCGACCATGAGCGGAATGTGACCCATCTGCGAATAGATCGGCACACCGGGCTTGCCCCAAATTCCTCGCTCGCCCAAGTAGTGACCGTGATCGGTCATCACGATCACCGCAGTCTCGGACCACAGATCCTGTTCATCGAGCGCGTCCAGCACTCGACCGAGGTAGTGGTCGATCATCGAGAGCTTGGCACCGTAGTTCGCCCTGATCTGGCGCCCGGTCCTCGCGTCGGGCACCGTCGGACCGTTGGCGTCGGTGTAGGGCGGCCAGATTACCTTGGGCCCTTGCCAGTCGGCGTCGTACATCGAGGCCCAGGGCTCGGGCGTGTCGAAGGGCTCGTGGGGGTCGAACTCNNTCGACGAACAGGAAGAAGCGCTCGTGCTGGTGAGCGTTCTCCTTTAACCACTTCGCGGCCGTGGTCATGGTCTGGGGACCGGGAAAGTCCTCCTCGGTGCGAAAGTACGTGCGCGACTTCTCATAACCGCGGTCAAAGGACGCTGGCTGGGCGGGCAGCGCCGGGGCGCCGAACCACGAGGGGTCCAAGCGGGTCTTCCACGGGTCGTCCTCGTGACCGCGAACGTAGGACCACGCCGAGAAGTCGGTGTGGTAGTTCTCGCCACCGGTCTCGAAGAGGTGCGGATGGTCGGTGACCAGTTGGGTCACGACGCCGATCTTTCGCAACTCGTAGGTGATCGCGTCCTCCCATATCTCGACCGACCCCCACGGTCGCCAGAGGAAGTCGAGCGCGCCACAGAGGACGTCGTGACGCGCTGGCATGCACGGGAGCGAGCCGGTGTGATGGTTGGTGAATCGAAGGGCCCGCTTGGAAAAACGCAGGAGATTGGGCGTCGTGAACTCAGAGGATCCGTAAGCCTCGAGCAGGTGACGGTTCAGCGAGTCGAGCAGGATCACCACGACGTTTTTGGGGAAGGCCGGACGAGCGGGCGCCACCTCTGGAATCATGGTCTTAACGTAGCGCACGCCATCTGGCCACTTGCTTGACGATCGCCGCTCGCGCTACGTTGTGGCCCATGAAACCCCAACTTGAACTCACGGCCCTCGACTGTCCTGACCCACTCGCCCTGGCGGACTTTTACTCGCGTATTACCGGCATGGAGATCGAGCCCCTCGACGACGAGACCTCCAGTGAGATCGAGTGGGTGCGCCTGCTCAACGAGGGTATGCCGACGCTCGCCTTTCAAAGAGTCGAGAACTACGTCGCGCCGACCTGGCCCGAGGGGCCCGTGCCCCAACAACTGCACCTCGACTTTCTCGTCGACGACCTCGACGAGGGAGAGCGCCACGTTCTCGAACAGGGAGCGACCAGGCACGAGTTCCAACCGGGCGATACCTTTCGCGTGTACTTCGACCCGGTGGGTCACCCGTTCTGCCTCGTGCTTCCCTACTGAGTCGCGTTCAGCCCAGGCTCAGCAGCGCGATTCCACCGACCACCAAGGCCGCCGGGACCACGACGCGACGCACGCGACCCTCACGAAAGATGAACACCCCGATCAGCGCGGCCCAGAGCACGCCGGTCTCGCGCAACGCACTCACCACACCCAAGGGTGCTCGGATCTGTGCCCACAACACCGCGATGTAGCCCACCATCGACAAGACGCCGCCCGTCATCCCGATGCTCGCTCTCCTCGCTCCTGGCCACCATCCACGCGGCTGACGAAGAACGACGCCCAGCAGCCAAACGGCCGACTGCAGCGCGAACAGCGTCATGGCGTAGCGCAGCGCGTTGGCGCTCGCACGCGCACCTAGACCATCGACGACCGTGTAGGTCGCGATCGCGACACCGGTCGCGAGCGCCCAGTACACGCCCTGGCGGTGCCCCACGGCGGGATTTCGGCGAACCGCGAGACTGACGATGCCCATCACGATCACCACGACGCCGAACAGACCACGGGCGCTGAGGTGTTCTCCGGCGAAAATCAGACTCGCGAGCGATACCAACAGGGGAGCGATCCCTCGCGCAATGGGATAGGACTGAGAGAAATCGGTGCGCCGGTAGGCGCCCATCAAAAACAACTCGTAGCCCACGTGACACAGGACCGAGAAGGCGAGATAGACGAGCGCGGCCGACTTGGGCAGGCCTACGAATGGCCAGGTGACCCAACACACCAACGCCACGCCTAGGTTGAGCAGCGCGAAGCTCGCAAACTGATCGTGGAGGCTCTTGGCCATCGCGTTCCAAACCGCGTGGACGAGGCCCGCGCCGAGGACGACCAGAACGACGGTCGAGTTCACTTGGCCGTAGTAGCTCGAAGAGTTAAACGCGCCGCGGTCACGAGGATCAGTCTACGAGCGGGTCATTTTTTGACGTTTTATGGGCCTCATTTCATACGTCCGCCAACGGATAGACTGACACTTCGCGTCTCGGAGTCATCGCTTCGAGAACACCGAGGACCTGTGGTGCAGCTCGGAGTGCACGCCGCCCTGTCAAGGCGGAGGTCGCGGGTTCAAATCCCGTCAGGTCCGCTCGACACCCGAAAGGGTGACGAGGAGGTCGAGTAGCTCAGTTGGTAGAGCGCGCGCCTGAAAAGCGTGAGGTCACCGGATCGACGCCGGTCTCGACCACCAACCGGTCGTCTTCGGGAGAATTCCTTGAGGCGACCGTCTTCATTTTCACAGTGCCCGCACCGCGACGCGCGCGTGGCGGGCACTGCGAGTTACCCGCCAGGGCCCGACCGAAACGAGGTTTCGTCGCAGCGCCCGAAGGGCGATCTCGTGCTCACCTATCTTCGCGTGCACGAGACCCAGCGGTTCAATGCGGGCCACGACCGACGAACCGTAGCAGCGTTCGACCAAATAGACGCTCACCATGGAATCTCGTCGCGTACTCGCGCGAGCGGAACGGTAGAAGTACCGTTGCGCGGGTTCGAAGTCATTGTCCATCGACGAAACCTAACGACGGGGTGTGACGACCCGTGGCACAATGGCACCAAACCGGGAGGACAATGAACGATATTCCACACGTCGCACCCAGCTTCGCCGCCCAACCCACGGGCGTGGCCTGGCCCACCGAGAGTTGGCCGCGCGCGAACACCCTCTCGCGGCGACTCGAACAGGTGATTGACGAGGCATTCGTCACCGAGGACCTTCAGATCACTAACGCGGTCATCGTGGTCCAAGGTGGCAAAGTCCTCGCAGAACGCTACGCCGGCGTCCAGGAGTTCTTCGATCGCCCGCCCGAACCCATTGACGCGAGCAGTCAACTGCTGTCGTGGTCGATGGCCAAGTCGCACCTGCACATGATCCTCGGCACGCTCGTCGACGAAGGCCTGCTCGATCCCGAGGCACGAGCGCCGGTGCACGAATGGGCCGACCCCCACGACCCGCGTCACGCCATACGGCTGAAGGACCTTCTGTCGATGCGTGACGGGCTCGCGTTCATCGAGAACTACGAAATCGGCCAGGTGAGCCACGTCATCGAGATGCTCTTCGGTGAGGGCAAGCAGGACATGGCGGGGTTCACGGCGGCGCTTCCNNCACGCCAACGCGCTCGACTTCGCCAAGTTCGGACTGCTCTACCTACGCGGCGGCGAGTGGGACGGCGAGCAGCTCATTTCGCGCGAGTGGGCTGGTACAGCCCAAGTACCGCTCAGCAAGGACCCCGACAGCGATTCGTTCTACTCGTGGCAGTGGTGGGTCACCGGCGACCACTACGGAACGTACTGGGCGAGCGGCTACGAAGGGCAGATGATCAGCGTCGCCCCGGGCCTCGATGCCCTGGTACTTCGCTTCGGGCACACCCCCGAGGAAAACTATCCCCAACTCGGCCAGTGGCGCACGAGGGTCCTCGACGTTCTCGCGCGAGAGGCTCAGGCGCCCTCATAGGAGAAACCCAGGTCCGGCGCGCTGAACAACGCGTCAAAGACCAGACCTTCCTTCGCCGCCATGTCACCAACGGTGCCGCCACGGTCCACGACCGCGAGCAGGAGGACCACCTGGGCACCGAAGTCCTGGACCACTTTCGCCGCCTCGAGCAGACTCGTACCCCGGGTGACGGTGTCCTCGGTGATCACGACGTGGTCGCCGACCTCGAGCGCGCCAGCGACGCGTCCACCGCCGCCGTGGTCCTTCACTTCTTTTCGAACGCTGAAGGCGCGCAGCAGCCGCCCTCGCGTCGCCGCCACTCCCGCGGTGATGAACGACACGCCATCGGCACCCATGGTGAGACCGCCAATGGCGGTGGCGTCGAAGGGAATCTTCTCCAAAAGCAACGTCGCCACGTCGACCATGATCTCGGGCGAGCAGATCGTCTGTTTGGAATCAATGAACCACGACGACGTGCGTCCGGACTTCAACGTGAAATCCCCGCGTCGTACCGAATGAGTCTCCAGGTGCTCGAGCACACGGCTTCGCGCCTCGCTCACGTAAGCACCACCGATCCCGAACCACTTCGGATGTTGCCGATCACCGTTGCGCTGATGCCGTGGGCGCGCGCCACTTCGACCGCGGTGTCGGTGTCGTCCGCGTCGACCACGACCACCATCCCTAACCCGCAGTTGAATACTCGCACCATCTCGTCGGCGCTCACCTGACCACGGCGCTGAATCTCGAAGAAGATCTCCGGGGTCTCGAAGGCGTCGAGGTGGATCACGGCGTCGCGCGTGGGCGGCACGATGCGCACGACGTTGCCCATGATGCCCCCGCCGGTGATGTGCGCCGCCGCGCGTACGCCATCGCCCATCTTCTTTCGCATCTCGGTGACGGCGGGAGCGTAAATTACTGACGGCAGCAGCAGTTCGTCACCGAGCGAGCGCGACGCGCACTCGAACGCGGGGCGCGAGAGTGCGTCCGGACCGTCTATCAGGACTTTTCGAGCGAGTGAGTAGCCGTTCGAGCGTAGTCCCGGGGACCCGAAGCCGATGATCGCGTCGCCCTTGTGCACTCGGTGCACACCGAGCTCGTGTCCGCGTTCGAGCACCCCCACGACGAATCCCGCTACGTCCAAGTCGTCGGGATGCATGACGTCACCGTGTTCGGCGGTCTCACCACCCAATAGCGCAATGTTGGCGTTGCGACAGCCTTCGGCGATGCCGGTCACCAACTCCTCGAGTCGCTCGGGATCGAGCGCACCCACCGCCACGTAATCGAGCATAAAGAGCGGTTCGGCCCCCACGCAGGCGAGGTCGTCGACGAGCATGGCCACGAGGTCGCGACCTACGGTGTCGTAGCGGCCCATCTGGCGCGCCACCTCGAGCTTGGTACCCACGCCATCGGTCGAAGCGACGAGCACGGGATCCTTCATCTTGGTGATGTTGAGCGCGAACATGCCCGCGAAACCACCGATCCCGCCGAGAACCTCGGAGCGCTTCGTGCTGTCGACGGCACCCTTGATGCGCTGGACCGCTTGATCTCCCGCCTCGATCGATACACCCGCCGCCTGGTAGGTCAGGCCGCCCGAGGGCTGTTCGAGCAAACGGCTCACCAACGACCCCCGCTCGCCCCGAGTGCGACCGGGGTGGGTGCGGGATAGTTACCGGTGAGACACGCGTCACAGCACTCCCCGTCGAGTTGGATCGCGCTTCGAAGGTTCGCCAACGTTATGAACTCCAGCGTGTCCGAACCAATGAACGCGTTCATCTCGGGAATCGAATTGTTCGCCGCCAACAAATCGTCGCGCGTGGGCGTATCGATGCCGAAGTAGCAAGGCCACATGAACGGCGGCGAGGAGATCCGCAGGTGCACTTCCTTCGCGCCGGCGTCGCGCAGCATCTTCACGAGTGCCTGGGTCGTCGTGCCGCGCACGATCGAGTCGTCCACGACGATGAGGCGCTGACCTTCGATGTTCTCACGCAGCGGATTCAACTTGCGCCGAACGCTCGCCGCCCGCTTGTTCTGGTCGGGTGCGATGAAGGTTCGCCCGATGTAGCGGTTCTTTACCAGTCCGTAGCCAAAGGGAATACCCGACGCCTTCGCGTAACCCTCGGCTGCGGGCACGCCCGAGTCCGGGACCCCCATGACGATGTCCGCTTCCACGTGGGACTGGCCCGCGAGCAGTTCGCCCATGCGTCGTCTCGTCGTGTGAACCTGGTGGCCCATGAGATAGGTGTCGGGACGCGCGAAGTAGACGAACTCGAAGATACACAGCTTCTGCTTCTCGCCCGCCGGTTCGAGCAGTTGGGTCGAGGTGACGCCCTCGTTGGTGATCGTGAGCATCTCGCCCGGTTGGATCTCACGCACGAATGACGCGCCGATCACGTCGAGGGCCGGCGACTCAGAAGCGACGACCCACCCTTCGGGAGCGTCCTCCGCGCCGAGGCGACCGAGGCACAGCGGACGGAATCCGTAGGGGTCACGCACCGCGTGAATGGCGTTCGCCTCGAGGATCACCATCGAGAAGGCGCCCTCGGCGATCGAGAGCACGATCGACAGGGCTTGGGCGAGCGTGTGGCCGTTCTCTACTTCGCGCGCGAGTAGTTCAGCCACGAGGTCCGAGTCCGAGAGCATCGAGGTCACCTGGATGCCTGCCTTGTCCGCGAGCTCCGAGGTATTGGTCAGATTGCCGTTGTGCGCGATCGCGAACCCGGATGCTCCCGCGGAACGAAACACCGGTTGTGCCGCCGTCCAGTTCGCCGATCCCGACGTGGAATAGCGGGTATGTCCGATGACGAGCGATCCGGCGAGCGCGCGCAGGGTCGTGTCGGCGAAGACGTGGCTGACGAGCCCGTTGTCCTTAACGACCGTTATCTGCTGATTGTTGAAAGTAGCCATTCCGGCGGATTCCTGCCCGCGGTGTTGGAGCGCATACAGCGAGTCGTAACAAAGGTGTGCGACGCCTCGTCCCGGAGCAACTATCCCAACGACGCCGCAAGCTTCTTTCATGCCTTCTCCACTGTAGGGGTCAGGAATTGAAGAGGCACTGGGACATTCTCGCACAGCCACCAGAGCACTTGGCGCTACCTAGATACGCTGGGTCCGTGATTGACCTGCACACGCACTCAAATTTTTCCGACGGATCTGACACGCCGACCGAACTGGCCCAAAAGGCGTACGAGTTGGGTATTTCGGCGATCGCCCTCACCGACCACGACACGACGGCCAGCTACCCCCAGATGAGCGAGGCTTGCGAGAGGTTCGGCGTCGAGCTCGTCAGCGGCGTCGAGGTTTCCCTGCGAGACAACGAGTTCCCCAAGCNNATTGACTACCTCGCCCTGCTCGCGGGCAACGTCCATTCGATAGGGCGGCCCCACTTCGCTCGCGCGATGTTCGAACTCCATCCCGAGATCGTGGGCGAACGTACCGACGAGGGATGGAACGGCGTCTTCATCGAGTGGCTGGGTACCGAAGGAAAAGCCTACGTGCCAAAGACCAGCATGNNTCCATGAACACCACGGCCATCGTCGCCACGATGCCCAAGGTGATGGCGTCACTGCGCGAGCGCGGGTTCCACGGCGTCGAGGCTTATTACGGCAGCTCGTCCCAAGCCCTGCGCTCGTTGATGGTGAAACTAACCCGCGACGCGGGCATGATTCCCACGGGGGGCTCGGACTACCACGGCAGCTACAAGAGCGACGTGACTCTCGGCTTCGGAAAGACCGGTGACCTTCGCGTTCCTAACGAAATCCTCGACGAGCTGAAGGCGCTCGCTTAGCCCGCGTCGGCGAGGGCGTCTTCGAGCGCGCACCGGCGTCGACGGGCTATATCTTCGACCTTTAGTTCAATGGCTTTGCCGATGTGCAGCGTCGTGCCACCCACCCGTCCGATCTCCTCGACGGCCACGCCCGCCATCACGGCACGCGCGATGAAACGCTCGAGATTATTGGTCGTCATGACGAAACGACCCGGGAATTCCGCGAACAACTCCGCGTGTCCTTCGAGTTCAAAAACGTTGGCACCGAGACCGGTCGCACTGGCCATCTCCGCGAGCGCCGTGGCGAGACCGCCCGATCCCACGTCGTGCACCGCGGTGACGTCACTGGCGACACCCGCACAGATACCCGTTATCTCGCGAGCCACGAACTCAAAGACCTTCTTGAGCGTCGCGCCCTCGAACGGCGTGACGTTGCCTCCTCGACGACCTCGGCGAGTGGCCCAGCGCGTACCGGCGAGGGGAAAGGGCACCTCTCCCGGGGCGCGGCGCGTTCCCACGAGCACGACGGCGTCGCCCTCGCGCCAGTTCCAGCCCGGCGGGGGCGCGACGAGCGACTCGAGCACGCCCAACAGACCCACGACCGGCGTCGGATCGATGTCGTTGCCACCGCTTTCGTTGTAGAGCGACACGTTGCCACCCACGACGGGGATCTCCAGGGCCAGACACGCCTCAGCCATGCCGTCGATCGACTCCGAGAGCTGCCACATCACTTCGGGGTGCTCGGGATTGCCGAAGTTCAGGCAGTTCACGAGCGCCTTCGGTGTCGCTCCCACACAAGCCAGGTTGGCCACTGCCTCGGCGACCGTGAGGGCGGTGCCCACGCGCGGGTCGAGCGCGCACCAGCGAGGGTTCGAGTCCGTCGAAAGGGCGATGCCGCGCTCGGACCTCGGCAGGCCCGGCCCCGCCAGTCGTAGCAACGACGCGTCACATCCCGGACCAACCACCGTGTTAAGGAACAGTTGCGAGTCGTACTGACGGTAGACCCACGCCGGATCCACCAACATCGAAAGCAGGTCATCGTCGGGCGAGCCCGCCGGCTCGTCGAAGGTCGGATCGTCCTCGTGCACTGCGTCGAGTGACGCCGGGCGCTGGCGCGGCCGATCGTAGAGCGGCGCCTCGTCGGCGAGTGATTTCGCGGGTACCTCACCGAGGATCTCGCCGTCAAAACCCCGTCTGATGCGCAACATCCCCACCGAGTTGCCGTTCGAGTCGAGGTTCGGCTCGACGACGTGACCCACGACGCTCGCACGAACCTCCCACTTCGCGCACAGCTCGGCGAGTTCCTCCCAGTTCTCTGGGGTGATGATCGCGAGCATTCGTTCCTGGCTCTCCGAAGTCATGATCTCAAAAGGCTGCATACCCTCTTCTCGCAGGGGCACCGCCGTGATGTCCACGTCCATCCCGACGCCGCCCCTCGCTGCGGTCTCGCTCGTTGCGCACACGAGACCCGCACCACCGAGGTCTTGGATCCCGACGACCAGTCCACGGTCCAGCAGTTCCAGGCACGCTTCAATGAGGCGCTTCTCCTCGTAGGGGTCGCCCACCTGAACGCTCGGTCGTTTGGCGTCATCGAGTGATGCCGCACCGTCTTCACCACTGAATCCCGCCGAGGCGAGCACCGAGACGCCGCCGATGCCGTCACGACCGGTGGAAGAGCCAAGCAATACCGCAAGGTTGCCAACGCCCGAAGCGACCCCGAGCACGAGGCGATTCGTCGGCAGGGCACCGCAACACAGCACGTTCACCAAGGGGTTCGACGAGTAGCACTCGTCGAAGGTCAATTCGCCACCCACCGTCGGCACGCCCACGGAGTTCCCGTAACCCGAGATGCCCGAAACGACACCTTCGACGAGCCAGCGCTGTCGCGCGTCGCTCAGACTCCCAAAGAAGAGCGGGTCCATGACCGCGAGCGGTCGCGCACCCATGGTGAAGACGTCGCGCAGGATTCCCCCCACGCCGGTCGCGGCTCCCTGGTAGGGCTCAATCGCCGAGGGGTGGTTATGGCTCTCGATCCGAATGGCGACCGCGATCCCGTCGCCCGCGTCGATGACGCCCGCGTTCTCGCCGGGTCCCACCAGCACGTGAGCACCCTCGCTCGGGAGGCGTCGAAGGTGGATCCTCGAGGACTTATAGGAGCAATGCTCGCTCCACATCACGCCATAGAGCGCCAGTTCCAAGGGATTCGGGTCTCGTCCGAGCACACCCGTGATCTGGGTGAACTCCAAGTCCGTGAGGCCCAAAGCGCGGTGCAGGGACTCGGGGGCGCTACTCACACTTACAAACTACCCGGCCTCGCCGGCACCACCGGCCCTCGGTGGTTCGAGCTCATGCCGGTGCGACCACGTCCACCGAGAGAGCACGGTCGCCGCGAGCAGCGTGAGGATGTTGATACACAGCTCGATGACGCCGTTGGCGCCCTTGACCCAGATGCCGTGTTCGAGGTCAAAGAGCACGTCGATCGCACAAAGGTAGAAGCCTGCTCCCGAACCCACGAGCAGGAACAGCAACGCGGCTGGTGCGCGCCGACGAAGTGACGACGCGCCGCCTAGAAGACACGCGACAATGAATC
>PKZO01000022.1:0-26190 GCA_003133125.1 Acidimicrobiaceae bacterium
GCCTTTCCTTACCAATAGAGGGCTGCAACGACCAAACCGACGCATCAAAACACGCGTCACACTTCTTTATCAAAAGGTTCCGGGTCCAAGTCCCGGCCGGTGCACTGAACAGAGTGTGCCAACGTCGCGTCAACTCATTGCACTTGAATGGCTATCGATCGCACTCATTGACATGAGTGATCGTTACGATGCGATGACCGCCCGACGTTCCAGCGAAGCTGCCGAGTGCGTAGTCGAAACACCGCCAGCCACGAGACGTATCGAAACCGACGTCAAGCCAAGCGCTTGCAAGTCCCGATCTAGTACGGCCGCGACACTCCGCGCCCTTTGGATGCTGAGCGAATGGTTGCTCGATTCAGTGCCCGTCGAGTCCGTGTAGCCAGTAATCGTCAACGTCATGACTCCCGATGACCTCACACGTGAGGCGAAGGCCCTTAGCGAGACGACGGCGGCCGGTGTCAACTTGGATGAGCCCACGCCAAAGTAGACGGTGTCGCTCGGATGTGTGGAGGGCGGCGCCATGGCCGATTTCCATTGTGCAGTGAGAGTCACGGAAGAGGAACCAACCGTATACGTCGACCCCGGTTGGTAGGTCGAGGTCCCGTCGCTCCAGCCTGCAAAGATGAAGCCCGATTTCGTGATCCCCGCGCCAGAAGCAACACTGAATGTGCCTCCGCTCGCAAGAGATTCTTGGGTGGGAAGCGTGCCAGTGCCCCCACTTGCGGCGTAGGTGACCGAGTTGGTAACTGGCGTCCACTGCGCGCTGAGCACGACTGGCGATGAACCCACCGTGTACGTCGACCCCGGTTGGTAGGTCGAAGTACCGTCGCTCCAGCCCGCGAAAGTGAAGCCTGATTTCGTAATCCCCGCGCCCGAGGCGACGGTGAATGAAGATCCGTCCACCGTTACTCCCTGGAAGGGCAACGTGCCAATGCCTCCGCTAGCGGCGTAAGTGACGGATGCCGTTGCGATGGGCGTATAGGTGAACGGAGCTTCTAATTCATCCACGTTGAAGGCCGAGGTATTGGTGGGTGACTCGTCACTCAAGTACACAATGCCGCCACCAGTGACCACCAAGTTGGTCGGAGAGTCATCTTGATTTACCCAAGGACTGTCATCGGACAGCAAGTTAACCACGTCACCACCGGTCAACACGCCGTTGGTGTAGACCCCAGGGCTCAATTCGTCGACTTGGGTGTTATAGCCGTCGGAATAGTACACATTGCCCGATGCATCAACGGCCACGCTGTGCGGCTCGCCCGCTGCTTGACCGTAACCAGGATCTCCCGACGTCGGTGCATACGGGTCACCATCGCCCGCCAGGATATTGAGTACGTCACCACCGCTCAACACGCCGTCGGTGTAGGTCCCAGAGCTCAATTCGTCGACCTCATAGTTAGTTCCGTCCGTGAAGTACACGTTGCCCGACGCGTCGACAGCAACACTGAGCGGAACGCCAATGGACTGACCTTGCCCAGACTGCCCCGTTGTCGGAGCGGTGTCAGAACCGTCACCCGCAAGTAGGTTGAGAATGTCGCCGCCCGTTACAACACCACCCGAGATCACGGGCGCACTGATTTCATCGACTTCGTCGTTGTTCGGGTCCGCGAAGTACACATTGCCCGACGAGTCCACAGCCAAGTAAGAAGGCACTCCAATTGGTGTAGTCGTCGCGGTCAATCCCGTCGTTGGTGCACCTTCTGAACCCGTACCGGCAATTTGCGTGGTGTCGGCGTATTCGGACGCTGCTGTGATTTCGAAGATGGTTTCGTTATTTGAGTTCGCGAAGAACACGTCGCCCGACGCGTCCACCGCTATATCAGCCGGGTTGTCGACTCCTTGAACGCTGTCAGCGAGCACCGTAAGTATGTCGCCACCCGTGATTGCTCCCTGAGCGTTGATGATCGGCGCGCTGAGTTCGTCGATCTGGTTGTTCTTAGCGTCCGTAAAAAAGATGTTGCCATGACCATCAACAGCAAGAGCTGTGGGATAGCCAATCGTCTGGCCTGATCCCGACTCGCCAGGCGATGTTGGTACCAATTCCGCGCCAGTGCCGGCAAGGACCGTCAGCAGACCCGTTGAAGCACTCACCACGTCGACCTCGTAGTTGTCCGTGTCAACGAAATACACGTTTCCTTGAGAGTCAACGGCGATGTCTTGGGGATAGCCGATTCCCTGGCTTGATCCCGATTGTCCCGACGTTGGGAGTCCTTCGGTATCGTTTCCAGCGACGGGCGTTAACACCGCTGGATCCGCACCGGCCACAGAGCCAAAAGTCAGCGAATCAAGAACTAAGGCGAGACCAACGAGCATTGGGAACACAAAACGAGTTCTCACCAGTGACCGCGGCAGTGGGGTCTGACCTGGGCGAAGAGAACGGACAACCTTCATTTGACTCCGATCGTCACGTTGCACTATGAATTTTTCCTTTGCAGGTAGTTTATATCAGGTAGTTCATAATCTGTTTTGACGTTTGATAAGAAAAAGTGGCCCCGGCAGTATGCCACTCGGATTTTCATCCCCTTCTAGATCGTCTGTCCAATTCCCGTGTCAGCGGGCAACGGCGTTTCGGAAAGTTGTCAACAACGGCATAAACAGCAAGCCCAAGACGGAAAGGCACATCGAAGGACACAATGGTGGAACGTTGACTGGCGAATTGACATCACCCCAACCCTTTGAACACCTAGCCCGACAGGGTCGTATCAGGCCGTCGGAGCCGGCGATGGTGACATCGGAAGAGACCGTGACGTTTGGCGAGCTCCAAAGACTCGCCATCGGCGCTGCGTGCATCCTTCGCGAAGCAGGAGTTCGACCGAACGACGTCGTAGCGGCGGGATTGCCTTCTAATTTGAATCTGATGTTCATGGAGGCGCTGTTTCACGAGGCGGCTATTGGTTGCATCTTTCCGGGCGAAGTGGATCAGAGGAATCCCGTGAAATTCGATTGGCTCCTCGCCAAGGATTATTCCGACCGGTTCCCGAAGGAAAAGACCATCATCGTGGACCAGCAGTTCCTGCGCCGCGCCGCCCAACCAATTACGCTCGCGCCTCTCAAGTACGACAGCCTTGACAGTGTCTGTCGGCTCGTGTTTTCGAGCGGCACGACGGGTTCCCCGGTAGCGGTGCCATTCACTATTCGAGAGATCGAAGGCCGAGTTGCCATGACGGAGCGCTACTGGATGTCCGCTCGCCCGGTGCTCGTGATGATCGGAATGATGGGGGTTTCGGGATTCGCCTGCGCCTACCTGAGTGTCGCCCGCGGGTACACCTACCTCTGTCCCGGAACCACCGAACAAAACCTTCAAGTTGCCGAGCGTGAGGGCGTCGTCACTCTAAAGGGTTCGGCTCCGCAGCTGGCCGACGTCATCAAGAAGGCGGCGCTCTCACCGAGAGCTCTGAAGAGCGTCACGAAGATAATCTCGACTGGCAGCCTTCTTAATCCCCAACTCGTAGTCGACCTGGCCTCACTTACAAATGCGGAAGTCGTGAACCTCTATGGTTCAACCGAAACCGGCACGATTTCCATGCAGCCAGGCGGCGGTGACGATTGGAGCGACGTGGGTTCTCCTATGGACGACGGTGAACTGCAAATCGTCAGCAACGACGACCAACCTCTACCCGATGGTGAAGTCGGGGCCATTCGATGGCGACGGGAGTTTCAGGCGCGGCATTACTTTCGAAACCCTGAAGCTAGCCGACGGGCGTTTCGCGGAGAATGGTTCTATTCCGGCGACTTGGGTTTTGCAAGTGCTGACGGACACCTCCATCTGGTCGGGCGAGCTTCTGAACTCATCAACGCTGGTGGCGTACATCTAAATCCCGCAAAGATTGACGCCGCCCTGCAGGCGTCTACGCTCGTGAGCGACGCAGCAGTATTCGCCTTTGACACGGGGGGCGTCCGGGGTCTGTCCGTGGCGGTCGTTCCATCGCCCTCCTTCGATCTCGAGTCATTCACACGGCTCGTCCTGAGAGAGAGTCGGGGAATGCGACCTGACTTTGTCGTCCAAGTCGAGCGCATCCCTCGTAACGCAATGGGCAAAGTACTTCGCGAGGAAATCGCCAATGAACTTCGACGCAACAGAGAAAAGAATGGTGCAATAACGCAATGACGTCCAAGTCTGAATTGAGTAGCCCCCAACCTTTCGACCATTTGGTGCGTCACGCCCGCCTTAGCCCGTCGGCCATTGCCATGTCAGCCGAGCACCGTGACTTCACGTTCGCACAACTCCACCAACAAGCCAAGGGCATTGCCGGTATCTTGCGTGACACCGGCGTTCAACCGGGCCAAATCGTGGTCACCCAGGTGAAGTCGAATCTCCATCTCGTCTTCATGGAAGCCCTCTTTCATGAAGCAGTCATCGGATGCACCTTCCCCGGTCCGGTCGACCAAACCAATCCTGTGGGCTTTGACTGGCTCGTGTCGCACTCGTACTCGCCATCTTTTCCCCGCGATAGAACAATCATCGTTGATGACTTGTTCATGATGGGCGCGTCGTCACAGCCGAACAAGTTGACGGCACGCACCTACGACGACTTTTCGAGCGTCTGTCGGCTCATCTTCTCCAGCGGCACCACGGGCATCCCTGTGGCCATACCCCGGACAATTCGCGACTTCGAGGGCCGCCTCAAAGATGACGACGCAACATGGATGTCAATGCGGCCCGTGCTGTCACTGATTAGCATCCAGGGCGGTATAGGAGTCATCTGCGCCTATTCAAATATGGCCAATGGCGACAAGTACCTTCCACCTGGCACCGGCGCTACAAACCTGGCACAAATCAAAGAGAACTACGTGGCAACTGTTATAGGTTCGCCGATCCAACTCGACGATCTCGTCAAGGAGGCGGAACGCGCCGGCGCGCGACTGGATGATCTTACGAAGGTGCTTTCAGCTGGGAGCTACCTGCCACTGCAATTGGTCGATCGGATCAAGGCCATTACCGGTGCCACGGTGCTGAACGCCTACGGATCGAATGAAATCGGAATAGTCGCGTGGCAGAGCGACCACACCGGCGACGCCACCGACGTCGGATTAATCGTGAGCGGCATCGAAGTCCAAATCGTAGACGAAAATGACCAAGAAGTACCCACTGGTGAATTGGGCATTATCCGCTGCCGTCAGGAGTTCCAGGCGCAGTCATATTTTCGAAGCGCCGAAGGTCGTGAGGGCGGCTTGCGTAACGGATGGTTCTACCCCGGTGACGCTGGCTACGTCAGCGCGAACAACCATCTCCATCTCGCAGGACGAATGTCCGAGATGATCAACTCTGGTGGTGTAAAGCTGAATCCCGCGAAGGTAGATGCCGCCCTCCAGTCAACCGGACAGGTCAAAGACGTCTGCACCTTCGCCTTCCAGCGTCGTGACGGCATTATCGGCTTCGCCGTTGCCGTCGTACCATCGCCGCACTTTGACATGGCGACCTTCGAATCAGCCATCGAGAGAGAATGCCGTGGCGTGCGTGCCAATGTCGTAGTCCAAGTGGCTTCGATAGCTCGCAGCGAGACGGGCAAAATACTACGCGCCGAAATGGCCAATAAATTGAGGGCCTACTTAGACTTAGCCAATGATGGAGACACTTCTCGCGAGTAGCGCTGGATAACGAACCGACAGTTTCCAGTTATGTTGGGGGCTCTGGCCAAGAAAAGAAAGTCCGCCAACGCATCGACGCGGGCGAACTTAGAGCACCCATGGCACTCACTTCGTAATGCAAACTTGGTCTCCGTCGAACGAGTGCCGACACCGAAGCAATGGCCGTTCACACTCAGTTCCTCGGTTTCTGTGATGAGAACCTGTTCGAAGAAGGTCCATCGCGTCATGGGACGCGGCAGCCTGGTCCTACGGGTTTTATTCCGTTGCCCCTTCAATATTCCGTACCCGCCGACCGCGATTTCACGTTGATGACACTTTTGATTGCCCCAATCATCAATCGGAGTTACTGGAATAAACAACGCAAGTCTGATAGAACACGACTGGGAACAAGAACAGAGGTTCCCGGAAGGGTTTCGCGCAATCAGGGAGGTCGCGCGTTCCAAACAAAAGGGGAGTCAGTTTGTTTACTCGAACCAGTCATTTACGGACCAGGACCCGGGCGATACTAGGTTCCGTCCTCGTCGCAGCGACCCTAACGGTGTCGCTCGGCGTTGCCGTGCCTACGAGTGGCGCTCTAGGGACGAGTGCGTTCTGCCAAACCATCTTCACTTGGAAGCCAGCAACGCCGCCCAGCTCTTACACGACCACGAGTTACCACAAGTGGGCCCTGGCCTACCTGCCGATCTACGAGAAGTTGGCGTCTGAAGCGCCGAACGCCGCGACAAAGAACATCTTGAATGAGATCGTGAAGATTCTCAAGTACTACTCGACGGCTTCATCGGCCAAGTCTCTCGAGGCGTACGCCGCAGCCAATAGCAAGACTTATACAAAGGACGCCCAGGCTCTCGCGAAGGCCATCATCGCCTGCGCGTAGACCTCGAACGTCGCTTAGATCCCGGCCCGAGGAGCTGGCGAAGAACCTGACGTGTAGCCCGGCGTGGTGTGCAAAGCCTTTGCGCTCATCACGCCGGGCTACTTCATGTCCGGGCCCGTAACCAGAGTCTTCTTCTGAACCGTGGCTGCATTGTCGAGCGCGACGTGGCCCGTCCACTACGTTCGAGACCATGCTGATTCGACCCGCCACAACTTCTGACGTGCCGGCCATCGCCGCAATGATTCGGGAGTTGGCCCAGTACGAGCACCTCGAGCACGAAGCGGTCGCCACGGAGGCCGACATCGCACTCGCCCTTTTCAGCGATGATCACCATGTTTCATGCCACTTGGTCGAAGTTGACGAGCACGTCGTTGGCTTTGCGCTCTGGTTTCTCAACTACTCCACGTTTCATGGCGCGTCCGGGCTCTACCTAGAGGATCTCTATCTGAAAGAGGAGTACCGTGGCCGCGGGCTGGGTTCAGCCCTGATGCAAGAACTGGCAAAACTCTGCGTTGAACGTGGCTACACCCGATTCCAGTGGTGGGTGCTCGACTGGAACGAACCGTCGATTGCTTTCTACCGATCAATTGGTGCGATCCCGATGGACGAATGGACCGTGTACCGCATGAGCGGCCGCGCCCTCGAAGCCTTTGCAAATCGGGAAAATTCTGACCGTGAACGTGGTGAAGAGCCCAAGAAAGGATTCGAAGGGGAAACGAACGCCTAGGAAGTGATGCGTGCTCCTAGAAGCATTCGGCAAGACCGAAGAGGAATTGCTGAATCGTGCGAATGAAGTTCATCAATTCGGGTTCACACGCCGACAATTTCTCCTCACTCAGCAAACCGTTCGCTACCGCGGTCGAGCGAAGAGCGATCTGAAATGTGCTGAGCCACGCCCACGCTTCACTCTCGTTGAGAAACTGTTCGTTGAGGGTCATGTAGGCGAGTTCGGCGTTCGTCGATATCTCGTGTTGGCGGTCGAGAGCGGCTACGGGACTGTCAATGTCTTCACTTGGATCGATCGGCGAATTAAGTCCGGCGTGCCATTCGTGCGAGGGATCGCGCTCCGCGGCAACAACTCTCCCAAACGCCTCACGGGCGACGGTCCGTCCAGCCTCGTTGAGACGAACTTCGACCCTCCCGTCACGTCGACGTGCGAAGAGTCGGTTACCCGCCACTAGTCCTCTTTCTCGATGGTCGACTGCAGACCGGCGACCTGCAACTTCACGCAGTAGGACTCGGCCCTCTCACGATTGCCCGACCAGACGATGGCGCGCCCCTCATGATGGACGGTCAACATTAGTTGCGTGCATTTATTGTTGGAATAGCCAAAGATCCGCTTGAAGATGACCACCACCACCGACATTGGTGTTACCGGATCGTCCCAAACCACCACGTTCCACGGGCGCTCAGTCTTGACGAATTTCTCGGTCATGACGTCGCCCTCGGTAGTGCTCTCACGAAGTGGTTTCACTGAAGTCACCTCTCCAGTGTCGCAGGTCACTGTCGTAAGCGAAAGGCCGAAACCATAGTCTGGTAGCGAAAGAAAGGATGGAGCAGTGAGCGTGCTCAACTGGAAAGACGTACCGTCTCAGCTTCGCACTCGAGCCAACGCCAACATTCGTCGCGCCGTGGGCCTCACGCAAAACCCTCCGCCACGCTGTGTCGACCCTGATACCGCGTATTTTCCTATCGACGGTGTCGCCCGCCTCGTCCACGCCGACCTCTCTTCGATGCTCGTAGGAGGAATCGCGTCGCTCTTCTTTCAGATGCTCCACCCCCATGCGATGGCGGGCGTTGCCGAGCATTCTCGCTACGAGCACGACCCACTCGGCCGTCTCTTGCAGACCGCCAACTTCATTGGCACCACAACTTTCGGGACCAAAGAAGCCGCGTACGCCTCGATCGAACGGGTTCACGCGGTGCACCTCGGCGTTCGCGGTGTCGCTGACGATGGCGTGGCCTACGACGCGAACGATCCCCACTTGCTCGCCTGGGTCCACGCCGCCGAGGCTTCCATGTTCCTTCGCGGCTACCAGCGATTCGGCAAGTCCGCTATCACGCGAGATGAGGCGAACGCCTACGTGAAGGAGATGGCGCAACTCGCCAGCGACCTCGGTAGCGAGAATCCCCCGACCAACCTCAGCGAATTGGACGCCACCTTGCTGCGTTTTCGTCCGGAGTTGCGCCTGAGCCAAGATGGCGTCGCCGCACGTGACTTCGTGCGAGACGGCTTCGTGGACGGCGTCGTGACCCGCCTCGCCTACCGATTGCTCGTACTCAGTGCCCTCGACCTTCTCGAACCCTGGGCGCGCGAACTGCTCAGAGTAAGGAAGAGTCCCGCCATAAAACGCGTGGGCGTGCGCGTGGCCACGCACTTCCTGTGCGCACTCGTGCGGATGTTCGTGCCACCGCCCGACCGCTAGGTCGCGGTCGAAAGACCACCGTCGACAGTTACCACCTGTCCGGTCACGTAAGGCGTCGATGCCAGCAAGAAGATAACGTCGGCCACGTCCTCGGGCGTCCCGCTTCGGCGAAGGGGCGCGACCGCGGTGACGAAGTTGCGCTCGATATCCCAGTCCGCGGTCCACGGTGTATCAATGAGGCCGGGTGCGACCGCGTTCACGCGGACTTCGGGGCCCACGGCCTTGGCGAGCAGCGCCGTCATGTGGTTGACCGCCGCCTTGGACGTGGCATAGGGGATCGACGAACCAGTGGCGCGCAGACCCGCGATCGACGAGACGTTCACGATCACGCCATTGGTCTTTCGTAATTCCTCCATCGCCGCCACGCAGAGATTCCAGGTGCCAAAGACATTGACCTCGAAGATCTCACGCCAGACCTCGACGTTCGCGGTNNTGGCCGCACCGCGCGACGACCTCGCGAATCAATCGCTCGCAATCCTCGGAACGCGAGATATCTCCCTGGACGTACAACGCGTCCGGCGTTGACGAAGCCAGGCGCTCGCCCGCTTCGACGCTGTGCACCGAGTTGAAGACCACCTGATCACCAGCGCTCGCGAATCGCAACGCCGTCGCCTCGCCAATGCCACTGGTCGAACCGGTGACGAGCACGACACGACGCATCAAAGGCGCCGGCGCACGCGCCACGACCCCGCCCAGTGCTGGCCGGGCTCGAGCACGACCACGTCCTTGCCGCTTCGCAGGGCGTCGGGCGGACACGTCATGGGTTCCACGGCGACCGCCGTGCGTCGCCGACCTTTTTCTAGGGTGTCACCGGTATAGACCTGGATGTAGGGAAAGTTACGATCGACGCTTAATTCGACCTCGCCTCCCGTGCCGTCCACGACGACGACACTCGACATGCCGGTGTCGTCGCGGACGAGTTCGGTGTAGGTCACGTCGAGATCGTGACCATTGATGGATTTCATGGTCGAGAAGTCCAACTGATTGCCCGCGAGAGGCAGGATTTCGCCGGTCGGCAACTGACGAGCGTTCACGGCGATGAAGCCCTTCGCCGGTACCTCTAATTGGGACCCCTCGATGGTGGGCGTCGTGACCGCCAGATAGGGATGGAAACCAACGCCGAAGGGAATCGGCACGTCGTCGCGATTGGTGACGGTAGTCGTCACCGTGAGTCCGAGCGAACCGAGGTGGTAGGCCAAGCTGATCTCGGAGAGAAACGGGTAGTCCGGCGTGGGGTGCAAGAGCAACGTAAGCACGCAACGGTTCTGGTTCACCGAATCGATGCGAAAGGGACGCCACCGCACGAGACCATGGATCGCGGTCGCGTGCTCCACGTCGTCAACGGTCGGGTGCGCAACGCGGTCCGAAAAGGTCCACTCCCCGTCGCCAATCCGGTTAGGCCAGGGGTAGAGCACCTGACCGCGGGCGCCCGTGGGCACCTCCTCGCCGTCGAAGCCCTCGATCACCGCGACACCGCCCTTGGCGTAGGTGCGAAGGGTGGCGCCCACCTCGGTGATGACCGCACGTTGGTCACCGTGGGCAATGGCTATTTGTTCACCCGAAGGCAGCATCAGTTGGTTTTCCCTCTAGTCACTGACCAGTAACTTACGACAGTTAGGGTACGTCTGATGCGTATTTTGATTACGAACGACGACGGTGTCCTCGCGCCCGGCATAGCGGTGCTCGCTCGCGAAGTAGCGCGATGGATCGAGCGCTGTCCCCAGGGTGAGGAGCGCGAGGCGATAATCGTCGCCCCCTACCAGAATTACTCGGGCATGTCTTCTGCGGTCGGCGACGTCTTCGACCACCCGTCGGTCAAGTACAAGCGCCACGTTATTAGCGGCGCCGAGGCCATACCTACCTACGCGCTTGAGGCGCCACCGGCACTGTGCGTGATCGTCGGAGCGATTGGAAGCTTCAATTTCCAGCCCGACCTCGTGTTGTCGGGCATCAACGCGGGCGCGAACGTCGGTCGTAGTCTGCTGCACTCGGGCACCGTGGGTGCCATACTTACCGGCGCTCAACTAGGTCTCTCGGGCCTCGCGGTCTCGGTCCAGTGGGGCGAAGAGGTCCATTTCGACTCGGCCGGTGAACTCGCGGTCGAAGTCCTCGAAGGGTTGCTAGAAGCGCCGTCGCGCACGCTACTCAACCTCAACGTGCCCAACCTCAGTCTGCACCAGATAAAGGGCGTGAGGCGAGGGCGCGTCTCAACTGCGGGCATAGTCAAAGCCGCCGGGCCCACCGCGGGCGGCGAGCCCCTCGCCGACGAAGGCGAGTTACCACTTCGACTGGGCGCCGCGAGTCCCGAACTCGGCGACGTGAGCGACGAAGACGCCGACGAAGACGGTGCTTTGCTCGCCGCCGGGTACGCCTCGCTCACGCCGGTGCGCGGGCCCCACGAAGACACCGACCCCGCCCTCGACGCTTTGATCCACGCTGCGCTCGCGGCGATTGACCGACACCTCGAGACGTTCTAGTCTTCGCTCGGCCGACGACGCTGTTCTTTCACCCGACTGCGCGCTTTCTTCTCATCGACACGCCGTATTTTTGACGCGCGCGTCGGTTTGCTCGCGCGACGCGCTGGTTGCAAGGTCAAAGCGTCAGCGATCTTCTCAGCCAGGTGTTCGAGCGCGACGGACTTATTCTGACCCTGCGAGCGAAAGCGACTCGAACTGGCCCGCACGACAGACCCGACCCGATCCTCGAGGAGTTCGCGGTCGAAGTCATTCAGTACCAAAGATCGACCTACGTGAAACGAAGCGACGACGCGAGTGAGCGAGCGATTGGCGTGCTGTCCTCCCGGGCCTCCCGACGTGGTAACGCGTAGATCGATCTCCTCGGCGGGGATGATCAGTCGCGTACGGATCTGCAGAGAACCGTTGTCCAGTACGCGAGGTCCGACGCTCATCTAGTCAGCACTCGGAAAGCGCACCATCGCGAGTTGCGACGAGCAGGCGACAAGTTCGCCCTTGGAGTCGAATAACTCACAGCGTTCGTCAACGGTACCGTCAGCGATCACCAAGCACCACTGGCGCGCACGTAGCCACTCGTCGCGCGGTATGCGACGAACGTAGGACGTCAATTGCAACGTGGGCACCCAACCGGACGAACCCACCGGCATCGTCGCGGGCGGCATGGCGTCACAGGCGAACAGCACGTTCCATGCGTCCCAACTCGCGTTACCGTCGTCGAGGCGAATCCAGCCCTTCAACTCTGCACGCTCGGCGTGTTCGCCGAACCACCACTTGACACATCCCGGATCCAGGCGCAAGTCCACCACGCTCATATAAGTGGCACCCGCACCTTCGGGAATCTGGTGGCACTCTTTGATGGGAGCCAAGGCCGGAGCAACCGCGTCTACGTAGCGCGCGATCGATCCCTCGTGCATGATGCCCAGGGTCACCAGGGACTCGACCTTGGCGACCTCGTTCTGGAGCAAGGTCACGTGCACGAATGACACTCCTCGGCCCACCCGACGCACCTCGGTGAGGATCTGTGCGGGACCGACGTCCGCGGAATGCACGAAGTTGGTGGCGATTGAGGTGGCGTGCAGATGGTACGAGCCGTGCCCCGAGGCGGCCGCCGTCGCGGCGTTGGCCATCACGCACTGCAGATACCCGCCGTTTGGCCGACCCATCACGGTGTAGTGGGGAGAAAGATCAACATGGAAGATTCCGGGTCCTGCCGGGTCTACGGCGGCGGCGTCACGCAAGGCACGGCCGATTTCGGTGCTGGTCACCTTTCAACCCTAACGGGGTCCTAATACGTGACCAGTAGATTTGGCACGAAGAAAGGTAGTCGTCATGACGTCAATCCCCCATTTCGTGAACGGCGAGCGGGTTTCGCTCGAGGGTGAGTCGCCCGTCTACAACCCCGCCACGGGCGAGGTCAGCGCCACCGTGCCCGTGCCCGACGCCCGCTTCGTCGATCAGGTCGTGACGAGCGCTCGCGAGGCGTTGATCACCTGGCGCGAATCGTCGCTGTCTGCGCGCACCAATATCCTGTTCACCTTTCGTCAACTTCTCGTCGATCACGCCGACGAGTTGGCTCAACTGATCACGAACGAACACGGCAAGACCCTTGCCGACGCCCACGGCGAACTCGCCCGCGGTCTCGAGAACGTCGAATACGCCTGTGGTCTGACCGAGCATCTAAAGGGCGGGTTCTCGAGCCAGGTGGCCGACGGCGTGGACGTGCACTCACTGCGCGAACCCGTGGGGGTGGTGGCAGCCATCACACCTTTCAACTTCCCCGCGATGGTGCCACTGTGGATGAGCGCGAACGCGCTCGCGAGCGGCAACACCGTGATCCTCAAGCCCTCCGAGCGCGACCCCTCGGTCTCGCTGCGTCTCGGTGAGTTGCTCATCGAAGCCGGTCTGCCCAAGGGGGTCTTTAGCGTTCTGCAGGGCAACGCGAGCACGGTCAACCAACTACTCGTGCACCCCGGAATCGACGCCATCAGTTTCGTTGGCTCGACGCCCGTCGCCCGTCACGTCTACGAGACTGGTACGGCCCACAACAAGCGGGTCCAGGCGCTCGGTGGTGCGAAGAACCACATGGTCGTCCTGCCCGGCGCGGACCTCGACATCGCCGCGGACGCCGCGGTCAACGCGGGCTTCGGCGCCGCGGGCGAGCGCTGCATGGCCATCAGCGTCGTGGTCGCGGTGGGCGACATCGCAGACGGATTGATCTCCAAGATCACCGATCGCATCGACAAACTGAAGGTCGGCCCGGGCAGTGATCCCGCGAGCGACTTCGGACCGGTCATCACCAAAGAGCACCGCGACCGGATCGTGAGCTACGTCAAGACCGCTCCCGACGACGGCATCGAGGTCGTACGTGACGGCACGATGCTTGCTAACTCGCCGGGCTTCTTCGTTGGTCCGTGTCTACTTGACGGTGTCCGCCCGGGCACCAAGTCCTACGATGACGAGATCTTCGGGCCCGTGCTCGGGATAGCGCGAGTGGCGAACTACGACGACGCGGTCGCCCTGATCAACGCCAACCCCTACGGCAACGGCACGGCGATCTTCACCCGCGACGGAAACGCCGCGCGACGCTTCAGTAAAGAGGTCAGCGTGGGCATGATCGGCATCAACGTCCCAATCCCGGTACCGGTCTCCACCTACTCCTTTGGCGGATGGAAGAACTCGCTGTTCGGACACGCGCACATCTACGGCCCCGAGGGCATCACCTTCTATACGAGGGCGAAAGTCATCACCACCCGCTGGCCCCAGCCTTCGGAGTCCCAGATCGACCTCGGCTTTCCCACGACTCGTTAGCCAGTGAACCAGACCCTACGTCACGTGCTCGACTGGCTGGGCTCGGGATTGCGCGAGAGCCTGGCCATGGTGTGGGTCACGTTCTGGCCCCTGGTGTTGGGCTTCGGCCTCTCGGGCCTGGTCCAGAGCATGGTGCCGCGCGACGGACTACGCGCGAAACTCGGCGCAACGACACCGGTAACGACGGTGCGCGCGACGTTCTTGGGTGTCATCTCCTCGTCTTGCAGTTACGCGGCGAGCGCGATGTCGCGCTCGCTCTTCGCACGAGGGTCCTCACTCTCGAACGCTCTCGTGTTCATGGTCGCATCGACGAACCTCGTGATCGAACTGGGACTCGTGCTCTACTTTCTGCTCGGCTGGCAGTTCGTGGTCGCCCAGTTCGCGGGCGGCGTCTTGATGGTGATCGGCCTCGCCCTGCTGACCCGACGCTTCTTCTCGGTCAAGCGCGAAGGAGAACTGCGCGCGCGGGTGCAACACGACGTGCCCGAAGAGCAGCGTTCCGCGCTCGCGACGAAACAACGCCTCCGGGACCCGCGCTACTACCGCGAGGGTGCCCGCTACAGTCTCGGCGACGTCACGATGCTTCGAAAGGAGCTCCTCGCCGGATTCCTCGTCGCCGGATTCCTGAGTGTGCACGTGTCCAACACGTGGTGGTCCCACGTCTTTCTTCAAGATCACGGTGCTTGGGGCGTGCTCGAGAACGCGGCCGTCGCGCCGTTGGTGGCGGTCGTCTCCTTCGTGTGTTCCGTGGGCAACATCCCCCTCGCCGCGGCTCTGTGGGTTCACGGGGTCGCCTTTGGTGGTGTCATCAGCTTCGTCTTCGCCGACCTCGTGACGCTGCCACTGCTCTTGATCTATCGCCGCTTCTACGGCTCGGGTGCCGCGTTACGTCTATTCCTCCTGCTCTGGCCCCTCATGAGCGGCGCGGGCCTGCTCGTCGATCTCGTCTTTCACGCGCTAGGACTTCTGCCGAGCACGCGCCATTCGGCGGCCCTCGCCGGACACTTCCCGCTCGGCACGACCCTCGTACTGAACTGCCTCGCGGTGGCGGTGGTGGTGGTGCTGTGGGTGCTCGCCCACCAGCACGAAGAGGGCCTCGGCGCGACCGACCCGATCTGTGGCATGCACGTCGACACCAACGCGCCCTCGGCGACCCGGGTGCGCGACGGAGTGACCAATTACTTCTGCTCGCTGCGATGCGCCGAGAAGTTCGAGCGCGAGGGCGAACCCGCCATTAAAGACCACGCCAACGAAGCGATCGATCCCGTGTGCTCCATGAAAGTGGACCCGAAGCAAGCTTTGTGGGCCCGCGGGCCCGACGCGGTGACCTACTATTTCTGCAGCCCGGGATGTCGAGAGACGTTCCTCCAGGACTCGAGCACTCTCCCCGGCTCGTCAACAATCGAACGAGGACCCACACCGTGAGCCGACAACACACCAGCGTGCGCGCCTACGGCGTGCTCATCCACGAGCAGCGCATTGCCCTGGTGCGCTCGTCGAACCCTCGTCACCACCCGGCCCTCTGGTGGTTGCCCGGAGGAGGCATCAAGTTCGGCGAATCTCCCGAGGACACGTTGTACCGCGAATTCAAAGAAGAGACCGGCCTCGAAGTTCGCGAGCCCACGCTGCTCGCCACGACCAGTGACGTAAGGAGACGCGACAACGGCGACCAGAGCCATACCGTGCGAATACTCTTCACCGTGCAACTCGCAGGGGGCGAACTTCGCCACGAGATCCACGGCACCACCGACCACGCCGCCTGGTTCCACCTCGCCGAACTCGACACCCTCAACGTCGCCGACTACGCCCGTGAGGCGATTGCGTCAGCTCAACTGAAGTAGATCCTCGGCATCTCGCGCTTGAGGAACTTACCGGCGGGATTTCGTGGCAACGGGTCATCGGTGAACGAGACTCGCGTCGGCACCTTGAAGCTCGCCAGGCGCGAGGACAAGTGTGCGTGCAGCTCCGCTTTCGTGAGGTGTTTGCCGTGCTTGAGCATCACCACGCACGCAACCTCCTCTCCTAATCGCTCATTGGGTAGTGCGAAGACGGCGGCCTCGTGGATGCTGGGGTGTTCATAAATCGCCGACTCCACCTCGGCTGAGTACACGTTCTCGCCCGCGCGAAGGATCATGTCCTTTAATCGGTCCTCGATGTAGAGAAAACCTTCTTCGTCGATGTAGCCAAGGTCGCCCGTGCGCAGCCAGCCTTTGACGATCGTCTCGGCGGTCGCTTCGGGCTTTTGCCAGTATCCGCGGATGAGCGTCGGCGATTTCAGCCAGATCTCGCCACTCTCGCACGTCGCCACCGGCCTCTGGTTCTCATCACGGATCTCTACATCCATCACGATCATGGGAGTTCGTCCCGTTGAAGACGCGTGGGCGATGTAGTCGTCGCCGTAGTTATTCGGGCCGTACGCGTTGGTCTCGGTCAACCCGTACACGAGGGTGGGGCGACCGTGAGCGAACGAGTCGTTCACGCGCGCGACCAGTTTGGGCGGCGCGGGCGCCCCACCACCGCCCACCGCGGTGAGCGAGGACGTGTCGTACTTGGCGAAGTTCGGACTCTCGAGCATGTCCCAGGACTGGGTGGGCACGCCCACGAACGTGGTGACCCGGTGGCGCTCGATCAACTGCAAGGCGCGCTCGGGCTCCCAGCGGTACATCATCACGAGCTTGAGTTGCCACGAGAAGCACGACATCATCACCGGAATGCAGCCCGTCACGTGAAAGAGAGGCACGATGAGGATAAAGCACGGCGCCAGACCGCTCCCCTCCTCGTCGGGCGCCTGGCGAACGGACTGGATCGCGACGCCCGATGAAAACGCCATGATCGTCTGACAGATGGCGCGATGCGTGGAAACCGCGCCCTTGGGAAAACCCGTCGTTCCCGAGGTGTAGAGGATCGTGGCGTCCATGTCGGGACTTATGTCGACGTGGGGCATCGCGGCGCCCTTTATGACCACGTCATTCCAGTGCTCAACGCCCGGCGCGAGGGGTAAGAGTTCATCGAGGCGAACACCCAGGATGCTCACGCCGGTGCTCTGGCACGGTGCTTCGGCGCGCGCGACCCGCTCGGTGTCGGCGATGAGGACTTTGGCTCCGGAGTCGTTGATGGCGTAGTCGAGCTCGTCTTCGGTCCACCACGCGTTGAGCGACACCGAAACCGCGCCCACCGAAATGATCGCGGCGAACGAAACTATCCACTCGGGCAGGTTGCGCATCGCGATGCCCACCCGGTCCCCGGGCCTTATCCCGTAGTGGTGCACCAGGGCGTAGCCCAGAGCGTCCACTTCACGCATGACGGCGTCAAAGGACCATTCCTCGTCCTCGTAGACGAGGAAGGTCTGGTCGACGCCCCGAGCCGGGTCGAAGAACTGGCGCAGGTTCTCGGGAGAGTTCTTGAATTCTCGGTTGGTGACACCGTCACGCTCGACATCGACGACCTCGAAGGTCTGACCCGGCGCCGCGACCACCGCCATCGCCTCATCCATACTGAGTGTCACTCTTTCCCCTGACATGCCCAAATCCTAGGCAGAACCACGACGCCTCTCGATTCATTGGTAGAACGAGGTTGTGAAAATTCGTGTATTCGTCGAACGCGCGCACGGGTGACGCGCGTCTCAGTGCACGTCAACCCGGGCGCCAAGCGTTCGTGGGTGGGGGGCAGCTACGACGGCGCGTTGGGCGTACACGTGCGTGCTCGCGCCCGCGAAGGTGCGGCGACCAATGAGGTGCTCGAGGCGCTCGCGAAGGCTTTCGGGGTGAAGAACGCCGACGTCGTCCTCGTGCACGGCGCGCGTTCGCGTTCCAAACTGGTCCAGGTCCATGGTGATCCCGACGCGATTGGCGTTCGACTCACGCAACTGTTACGAGCCCCGAAGGATTGACGAGCCACTGTGAGAAGATGGGCCCAACCTCGATGAAAGGAACCCCATGTTCGCTACCAGTTACCCGCTTCTGGACGTCTTCGTCTCGACGCTCTACTTCGCGCTGTTCATCGTGTGGATCATCGTCATCTTTCACGTCATGGTTGACATCATGCGCAGTCACGACCTCAGCGGCGCCGCCAAAGCCGCCTGGGTACTGTTCATCCTCATCCTGCCGCTCGTGGGCAGCCTGATCTATCTGGTCGTGCGCGGCGGTTCGATGCACGAGCGCCAGATGCACGCCGTCGCCGCTCAGCAGAAGGCGTTCGAGGACTACATCCGCAAGGTCGCCAATTCTAAGGAGTGACTAGAGAATCGCCGTCGCCGCAGCCTTTTGGGTTAGGCGCTCGACGGTCTCAGTGATCTTCTTCACCGCCGTCTCGAGGTTCAGACGGGCCTTCTCGGCTTCCGCGCTCAGTCCCGCCAGATGTTCGATGTCCCACATGCCAAGCACCGGGTCCAGAACGTCCTTGAGGAACTGACCGAGTCCGTAGATGCCCTCTCGCGAGATGCGTACCGCGTGGCGGGTGAAGGCGGGAATGCCCGTGCCAGGCATCGCGAAGGCGCTGACCTGCTTGGCGGCCGCGATCATCATGGTCGAAGGATCAATGGCGAAACCAGCGAGCGCGAGGTCACGGTAGAAGAGGTAATGCTTGGTCTCGTCACCCGCTATGAGCGCGAGCACGTTACGACCGATCTTGTCGTCCTTGGGCAACTTCGCGCCCGTGTTGCGGTGCGCGATCTGGGTGGCCCGCTCCTGGAGTGAGACGTAGGTGATCATGTCAGCAAAGGTGTCGGGGTGGGGCACCTCGCCCTTGCGCATCTGGACCCGTCGGCCCTCTTCGAGCAACGTGGGGTCGATACAACGGCTCACGTGCACCCAGTCACGCATCACCATCGCGTGACGATTCTCCTCCATCGTCCATTGGTTGTTCCAGTCCCTAATCGGGTGTCCCTTGGGTGAATGCTCCGAAAGCGCCGTCGTGTAATAGGGCAGGTTGTCCTCGGTGAGCAGGTTGACGTAGATCGAACTTCGTACGCCCGCACTGAGCGGGTAGTCCGACTCTGACCACGGGCGCTCATTGAAGCTCTCGCCCTGGCCCCAGTCGATCTGTTCGTGGGGAAACCACAGTCGCGGCGCCTCGAGGTGACGGTTGAACAGCCGCTCGACGTCAGGAGCGATCTCGACGAGGAGATCTGTGCTGCTCGCGGGTAATAGCTTTGGACTCAAGAGGGCTCTTTCGATGCGGCCGGTATGGGGAACCTCTCCCAAGCGTAACGCTGAGAACTCTCTTCAGCCCGGTGCATTTCCAATTGGTCAAACAAGCAGCGCCTTGTAGCCTTGTGTTCTCGTGAATTTGCTCGAAACGCTGGTACCACCAGACTTTCGCAGGTCGCTCGACGCGCCCCTTCGGCGCTTCTATACCTGCACCTTCATCGCGTGTATCGCGATGGGTCTCACGCTGTCGCTCTACGTGGTCTACCTGCACAACGTGCGCGGATTCTCGACCGGCTTTTCCACCCTGCTCCTGTCGATCTCGGCGATCGCGGGTCTCGCGTCGAGTCCCCTCTGGGGCACCGCGACCGACCGCTTCGGGCCCGTTCGCCTGGTCCTGGTCGCCTACGTCCTTGACGCGGGCGCCCTCGTCCTGTTCGCCTTCGTGCACACCAAGACCCAAGCCGTCATCGCCGCGCTGGCGCTCGCCATTTTCGGTGGCGCGGGCTGGGGCCCGAGTTCGACGCTGCTGAGCCGACTCATCCCCGAAGAGCATCGCCAGCGCGCTTTCGGCTTCAATTTCATGCTCGTGAACCTAGGCATCGGATTCGGCGGTCTCGTTTCCGCGTTCATTGTCAACACGCACCGGCCAATGACCTTCACGATGCTCTACGTCTTTAACGCGGGTGTCACGTTGGTCGCCGCGGGATTCATGTTCACCCTTCGCCGCCATGGTCGACCGATCAAAGAACACCGCGACGATCCGGTGAAGAGCGCCGAAGGCTGGGGCGTGGTGTTGCGTGACAAGCGACTCGTCCAGATCGTGATCGCCATGTTGGTCCTGATGATCGGTGGCTACGGTTCACTCGACGCGGGGTTCAGTCTCTTCGTCGTCAACGACCTGAAGCTCAGCGTGCACTCGATCGGCGTGATGTTCTTCTTTAACACCTCGACAATCGTGCTCGCCCAGTTATGGGTGCTCAACCGCATCCACGGCAAGAGCCGAACTCGGGTAATGGCCACGACCGCGGTGCTATGGTGCGCTTTTTGGATCATCCTCGACGTGACCCTGGCGGTGCCGAAGTTTGTCGCCGTCGCGTCGCTGTGCTTTGCCATGGTGGTCTTTGCGATCGGCGAGACGATGCTCTCGCCGGTCGGTCCGGCTCTCGTGAACGACATCGCCCCCGAGCACCTGCGCGGACGTTACAACGCCGCCCAGGGACTCACCTGGGGCGTCTCGGGATCGGTGGCGCCCGCGATCACCGCGCTCTATTTCGCTCACGGACTGGGGAACTGGTGGCCGTTCAGTACGGGCGTGACCGCGCTGTGCGGCGGCCTGTTGATGTTGAACCTTCGTCGACACCTGAGCGCCCGCGAAGACGGTCGCGAGCTCGCGACCAACCAGACCTAGTCCCTCGCGAGTGAATTCTCGTTGTCGCCGAACTCGTCCACGAGCTCACTGACGCGCTGGGACCAGGGCCGACGCTCGGTGCTCTCGCCCGCTTCGTGCAGTTTTGAACGCTCCTCGCGCAACCGCCGTGCGACGGGCGCGAGGTTCTTGGGCAGCGCTTGAGCAACTCGAGCGCGCACCCACTGGGCGAGGGCTGGCGAGGCACCCGCCGTTGAGACCGACACGAGAACATCGCCGTCTCGGTAGTTCGCGGTGAAGTAGAAGCTCGACCTCGTCTGATCGTCGACCACGTTGAGCAGAATGCCGCGCTCGTTCGCCTCACGTACGATGTCGTCATTCGCTGTCACACTGGCGGTCGCAGCGACCACGAGCATGGCGCCTTTAAGGTCACCGTTCTCGTAGGACCGCAGTAGCACCTGATCGAGTCCCTCGGGCAGTGGCGCGAGTACGCGTTCAGCGATCATCGTCACCAAAGCTCCGCACTCGAGAAGCGTCTTCGCCTTATCGACTCCCACGCGTCCCGCGCCGACCACGACAACGCGACGACCGTGCAGGTTCGCCACGAGCGGGAACATCACGCGAAGGCCCACGTCGCGGCGAATGTCTTGACGCTTCCTAGGTCGAGAGCGGCGACCTCGCCAATCACCAGGACCGCGGGTGCACGCACGTGACTGGCTCCCAACTCATCCAGACGACAGCGCAGGCAACGTTGTTGGTCGGTCGAGGCCCACTCAACCACGCCCACCGGTGTCGATGGGGCAAGCCCGCCTTCGATCAGCTCGGCAGCGATTTCCGCTCGGCGTTCGACACCCATCAAGACCACGAGCGTGACATCAGCGTTCGCGAGGCACGCGAAGTCAACGCGCGAACCCTTTACCGAACTGCCGGTGACGACGGTCACGCCGTGGGACACTCCGCGGTGGGTGACGGGAATCCCCGCGAGCAGGGGCCCCGCGAACGCCGACGTGACCCCGGGCACGACGCGCACGTCAATGCCGTGGGCCTCCAACGCTTCGACTTCTTCACCGCCGCGACCAAAGACGAACGGGTCACCGCCCTTAAGGCGCACGACGAATTCGAAGTCCCGAGCGAGGGCGACGAGCAGTTCGTTGATGCCCTCTTGGGAGTGCGCGAGACCGGGCGCCTTGCCCACGTCATAGCGCGCAGCGCGCTTATTCACGAGTGCCAGGACCTCGCGGCTGATCAATCGGTCGTGCACGACGACTTCGGCTTCTGCGAGCAACTGCGCGGCGCGCACCGTCAACAGGTCGGCGTCCCCCGGACCGGCACCGACCAGGTAGACGGTCACGGTCGTGAACCCTTGGCGCCACAGAGGATCGAACACGACGAACCACGCTCCTGGCGGGCTGGGGACCCGTGCAAAGACGTCATGGTGTCTCACTTTCCCTGGGGTGCGGTGAAGTACTCTAAATCCTACTGGAATAGTCATAATTAAAGCAACCGGTCCGAAGATTACGACGGCGTCAATCCAGTGCCACTTCGAGCGACGGATCCGAAGGCGATCGCGGGTGACGGCGTGCCGTGCGCGTCCCTCGATGAACTCGTTTCCGGCGCGAGCGCGTACGTGCAGACCGTCATCCGCGAAGACCTGGTGCGACTCATCCCCAGTGCCCGGCTCCAGGACATCCTCGATTATCACTCGAGCGTGCAACAAGCGGCCGATACCGCGCGCCGCGCGGGCGTACAGGCCCTGATGCTCACTCACATGGTCCCGTCACCGGCACCTCGAAGCGAGGACGAATGGCGGGCATTGGCCTCAGCCTTTGGCGGAATAGTCGTGATGGGTAACGACATGATCAGCCTCGACCTCGACACGATGCAAGTCACGCCCTAGACGCAAGCACCTACGCGTGCGTCTCGCTAAACGTGACGCGAAAGGGCGACGGTGAGTTCGGGGCAATCGGCGTCAACGGCTGGCCCTTGGAGTCGACGCTGACGAAGAGATCCAACGTAAAGTCGATGTAGTACTCCGCTCGATTCTTGATGACGTACGAGCCGTACGCTCCCGCCTTGACGCAGAAGCTTTGCAGACCCGCCAGGTACGACGTTGTGATGCTCAACCCATAACAAGCCGCGACCGCACCGATGTTGTGCACGCGAACGTCAAGTCTCACCTCACCCTTCGTTTTTGGAGGGTTCGCCACCTGGAATTGACAAGTGCCCGGGACTTGAGCCCGGCCCTGTTTAGAACACTTCGAGTGAGTTCTCAGTATCCCTTTGGCGCTCCAGGTCCAGTTCCCTGGTGTGGTTTCGTGGCTGAGGGCGATGCTGAGCGAGGCCGCGACGACAATCGCCGCCAGTGCGCCCAGCAACCAGACGTTGCGTGTGGGTGCCTTCATTTCAACGAGGCTCACAGATCACGAGCGGTATCTCACGATGGGCCCGACGTCGATAGCCCGCGTACGGGCGATACGCGGCGATCACTTGTGGCCAGAGCTGCTCTCTCTCCTCCCCTGATGCCACGCGAGCCTGCATTGTGATAGTTCGGCCCGACTTGACGATCTGGACGGTCGGATTAGCCATGACGTTTCGATACCAGTCGGGATCGCGATCGTCGCCACCCTTCGAAGCGACCAACACGAAGGACCCGTCGAACTCGACGGGTACGGTCAACATCGTCGAACGCACGAGCCCAGTGCGCCGACCAACGCTGCGCAGTTCCACGGCGGACATGCCGAACGCACGAGTACCGATCCGGTTACCGCTCGCGTGTAACACCAATCGATGAACCCTATTGAGGATCTTGAATCCGAGATCAATCAACTCGTCTCGCGAACCCATCACACGAATGTAACCCAATGGCGTGGGCGAGCTTCGTCAGTCCCGTGAAGCGAAGGCGAAGGTGAACAACTCAGACGCGGTGGTACGTATCGATTCGCCAACTGCCAGTCATCTCATGGTCACAGAGCGACGAGGTCAACGTGCACATCACGTCGAGTACCTGGCGCGACGACGTGCCCACTGGCACCTCGAGGACCAGACCCCGTTGACTGTGGTCCTGTCGAATCCGAAACGGCGCACCACCCAGTAATTCGCCCACGCGTTCACGGCCCAGTCGCCCGCGTGAATGAAGCAGACCAAGCGACGAGGGTTGTGGTTCACCGTGGCGCTCGGGCAAAGTGATGAACGACGCCATCGCGACCCCTCGATTCGACCACAGTCCGAGAAAGTTGACCTGCAAGTCGGGCACGTCATCAACGACGTCGGGAATCACGTTGCACCATCCCGCGCCCGAGGAAATCGAATCGATTGCCGCCACTGGCCCGTCCCGGTCGCTCGAGAAATGGAGTTCGCTTCGTACGCTCACGATCGGCTCCTCGCACTACCTCGTCGCCGCCGACTGAACTCTACGCCCATCCCAACTCATCGAGACGGGGATCACTGATGCCGAAGTGATGCGCTACTTCGTGAATGACCGTTTTTCTTATCTGGGCCTTTACCTGCTCTTCGGTTGAACAGACCTGACAGATGGTCGTCTGGTACAGCGTGATTCGGTCTGGCATGACACCGCTGTAGCTGATCGGACCGCGTTTGGTGAGAGGGATCCCTTCATACAGACCAAAGAGGTTTCGACCCACCGATTGGTTCTCGACGAGGATCACCACGTTCTCCATCTGCGAAGCCAGTTCATCGGGCAGCGACTCGAGGGCTTCGCTCGCCAGTTCTTCGAAACGTTCATTGGAGATTGCGAACACCTCTGCAGCGTACGGGCTCGACTCGATTCCTTGATCGCCAACTGCCAACTACGCCCTTCGAATTTCAACGGTGACTCTGAGACATTAATGAACTGCGTCGCACCTAAGGAGTTCTCACGTCCACTACTCGGTCTAGTTAACGTCGCGCCGCTTCAATAGAGCCATGCCAATGATGGCGAGTACCAGACTCCACGCAACGACGACAAGGGTGCCGACATTGCCCGGTAGCAACTTGTCCTCAATGGGGCCCATCATCGAATCTGACGCGTGAACGGGCAAGAAACGGCCGATCTTGGGTAGGAACCCGAAGACGAGGTTCTCTACGACAAAGCCCCAAGCGAGCAAGGAGATCACGGCGCCCACCTGATTGGGGACAATCGCGCCCACGCCAACGCCAATGGCGCCCCACAAGGCCGTCCCCACGACAGCGCCGACGAGCAATTCAGTCATGTTGGCGCCGGACATGACAATGGAGACTCCTCGAATCTTCAAAATCATCAAGCCGATCGAGAAGACGAGCCCTTCGCCAATGACCCCGAAGACGAAACCGGACAAGACGCCCGCCGTGAACTTCGAAACGAAGATTCGATTCCGACTCGGGTTGAACAATGACGTCGGTCGGATGGTCCCAAAGCGGTACTCGCTGGTGAACAGCATGACTCCGGCGAGCGCGGCGAAGACGCCCGCAATGCTCCCAAAGCTCAGCAGACTCGTTTGATCTTGTTCGGTGAGAAGTTGCGACATGGGCGACAAGGTGCACGTCAAGATGGTGAACAGCAGTGCCAGGACAATCAGTCCTACCAAGAGCCCGATCGTGGTGCGAGTGGAACGGATCTTCAGAAGTTCCGCTCGTAGCTGATTCACTGTGGCACTTCCTCGGACGTTAGGTCGAGGAAGACTTCCTCCAAGGACGAACCCTCGGTCACGAGTTCGTAGATTGCGATGCCCGCGGCGAGCGCGAGGTCGCCCACGCGTTCCCTGGTCGTTCCTTTCGCCAGGAGAGCGTGATCGTTGCTCCTGGAGGTGACAATTCCCTCGCGCCCCAGGGTCTCGGCCAATTTATCGAGCTCAGGACTTTGTACGCGTACCGCTCCGCCAACGCGCGCGGTCAAATCATCCAACGTCGATTCAGCGACCAGGCGTCCGTGATTGATGATGAGAATCTGATCCACGGTCTGAGCGACCTCGGCGAGAACGTGGCTCGATATGAGCACCGTGCGCCCGCCCGAGGCGAAGGCTCGAAGGAAGTCACGCAGCCATCGCACGCCTTCGGGATCGAGCCCGTTGGCGGGTTCGTCCAGCACCAGCAGGTCCGGATTACCGAGCAACGCCGCCGCGAGACCGAGGCGCTGACGCATGCCGAGTGAGTATCCTTTGACGCGTCGCCTCGCCGCGCCCTGCAGTTCCACGAGCGTGAGGACTTCGTCAACTCTCGCGTCCGGAAGTCCGACCGCTTGACTGAGCATTCGAAGATGATCACGTCCCGACCTTCCGGGATGAAAATCGGTCGCCTCGAGNNGTGGCGTGACCAGCGCTGGGCTTTGCGAGCCCCAGCAACATTCTCAGTGTCGTCGATTTTCCGGCGCCGTTGGGCCCGAGAAAACCTGTAATGGTGCCGGCCTCGATGGCGAAAGTCAGGTCGTCGACCGCGAGTACGTCCCCGTAGCGTTTGCTAAGCGAATCACATTGGACAACGGAGGACACGTGCGCACTTTCGCTTTGAGGGACTTTGGAAGTCTAACTCGATG
>PKZO01000022.1:26208-29838 GCA_003133125.1 Acidimicrobiaceae bacterium
AATGCGGGCTCACATTTTCTGCGTTACTGGCAAAGTCCTCTACGCGAAGAAAACGAATCAGTGTTCACCGTCGCTGGGCCCGTGAAGGGCCGCCAAGTCCCGCTCGCCTTGAACGCCTCATACCTACGCACCGAGGCCGAGCCGCATTCGAACCAAGTCCGAACGCAATTTCAATCTACTGTGCTCGAAATCCCCGCTCAGTCTTGAAAGCAATGCGGGGCGAACTGTGCAGTTGGATAAAAGAAGAATTCCAAGCTTGATCAAAGTCTCACTAGACACTTTGCCAACTGGTGAACTAAGGACAAATCGTTCGTTCAGGAACCAGCATTCGAAGTGGACAGTTCAACTTCTGCGGGCGGTCGAGGACGGTAGCGACTCGTCGTCACAATGAGTACCATCCCTATTGCCCACGCGATTAGGGCGATCACATTCAGGGCGTCCACTTGCAAATACTCGAGTGACATTGGATACGCGACGCCAACAATTACCCAGGGACTGCTCAGAATCAGCGCGGCACTGGCGACTTCGCGTCGTTTGGTAATCCAGAGCACGACAAACAATGCAAGTAGAAGCACGTCGACGTAAGGTTGGCGACGAACAATCTCGTACGTCCCGGACCAATAGAACGAATTGAAGAATCCTGGATTGACGCGCGTATTCGTAGCGAAAAACAAGGTCGCGAACGTGGCGAGACCAACGCTCAAACTGGGTATGACCCTGCGTCGCGTGACGTACACGTCAGGGGCAAGCAGGCTCGGGAGACCGAGACTCACCAGTATGGCTATCTCCCAGATGTTCGGATTGACGTGAGCGAGTTTGGCAAGAAACTCACCCACGATCGTAAGTGTCATGCATACGCCAGCAATACGCCGCCGGTACTGCGGCCACTCAAACACCACTACGACGCCCAGGATCCAGATCACATAGAGCAAAGGACCTACCGTGAGGAACGGTCCGAAGTGTGGATAAAAGAAACGTGAATTCACTACTGGCAAATCTCCCGAGATTAGGAGATACACGCCGAAAAATGCTCCCATCACGAGGCCCGGGATCGCAGCAATATCCAAAGCCTTGCCAAACATCGTCTCACTCGTCAGACCCAACCGGACGCGAACTCCGTACAGGGCCACACTGATCTGGTCACTGAGCGAAGCACGAGGAACTCGAGCTTCGGCAGCTTCTTGCAGAGTGGCGACAATCTCTTCTCCGCGTTCTTCACGGTACGCCTTGGGATAGAACTTCAAGAGATTTCGCGAACGAGCGGGATTCTGACTCATGCGAATCCTCCCACGAATCGAAGTCGACGCAATGCGATGTTAGAGACCCTGACGCGACGCTTGGACTCTTCGGCGAGCAGTGTTGTTCCTTGGGGCGACAATTCGTAGTAACGGCGAAGTCGACCGTCCACGATCTCTTCTCCCGCCGATTCAATGACGCCGTCAAACGCCAAACGATCCAACATCGCGTAAAGCGTTCCTGCCTTGATCTCCACTTCGCCTTCAGAAAGCGACGCCACCCCTTGAATAATCGCGTACCCGTGTTTCTTGCCTTCGGCCAATGTCGCCAGCACCAGAAACGTAGGTTCTCTCATCTCTTTAATCATGTCAGCAGTATATACAGTTCACTTGTGTATTACAAGTATCTCGTGTCCCGTTCTACATTTGGACGCTTCGCAGCCCCATTGAAACGATTGTCCCGCGCACTAGCGGATTTACGGTGCGCTGGACTTCGTGGCGACGGCGACGCATTTGAGACGCGGATGACGTGCTCGTTCATGCGATTCCACGGCACGAGCGATGCGAGAGTACCCCATTTGGATCACGATTCCACTGAAACTGGAATGCGACTTTACGCTAACTGCAACCGCTCGTCGCGCCACAGCTCGAGCAGACGTAGCACGAACCCGCGCGCTGCATGGCGTTGCCACATTGGTAGCACATGGGCGCGTCACGTTGCTCGCTGCGATTCAGCAGCGTGGGCTGCTCGGGGGCGCGTGGCTTTTCGAGGACGTCGATCAGGGTAGGTTGCGCGCTCACCCCGACGCTCGGGGTCGCCTGCTCGGCCACTTCAGGCAGCGTCGGTTGAATGCGCTCGCTCGTAGAGAGCACGCCCAACTCGTCACGCTCTTCCTTACTCAAGTAGTCGAGTGCGAGGCGGCGGAAGATGTAGTCCACGAGCGACGTCGCGATGCGAAGATCCGCGTCGTCGGTCATGCCCGAAGGCTCGAACTTCATGTTGACGTACTTGCGAACGTACGTGGCGAGCGGCACCCCGTGCTGAAGACCCAGGCTGATCGAAATCGAAAACGCGTCCATGATTCCCGCGAGAGTCGAGCCTTGCTTGGAGACCTTGATGAACACTTCACCGGGTCGTCCGTCCTCGTACTCGCCCACCGTCACGTAGCCTTCGCAGTCCGCCACACGAAAGGCGAAGGTCGTCGAGACGCGCCGACGTGGAAGACGCTCGCGAACCGCGCCCACGAGCACGTGCGANNGTCACCGACGACGAGGACTCCTCGCCCTGCTTCTTCGCGGTCGAGAGCGGTTGACCGACCTTGCAGTTGTCGCGGTAGATGGCGACGGCCTTCACGCCCAGGCGCCACGCGTCCATGTGAAGATTTTCCACGTCTTCGATCGTGGCGTCCTCGGGCATGTTCACGGTCTTAGAGATTGCGCCCGAGATGAAGGGCTGGACCGCACCCATCATCTTCACGTGACCGAGATAGTGGATGGTGTTGTCACCCATCGAGCACGCGAAGACCGGCAGGTGCTCGGGCCGCAGCGCCGGCGCACCAACGATCGACTTATTCTGGTCGATGTAGGCCTCAATCGCCGCGACTTCTTCGTCGGAGTAGCCCAGTACGTGCAGCGCGCGCGGCACTGTTTGATTGACGATCGACATGTTGCCGCCGCCGACGAGCTTCTTGAACTTCACGAGACCGAGGTCGGGCTCGATGCCCGTCGTGTCACAGTCCATCAATAGACCGATGGTCCCGGTGGGCGCGAGCACCGACGCCTGGGCGTTACGCACGCCGTGGCGACTTCCGAGATCGACGGCCTCCTCCCAAGCGCGCTGGGCGGCTTGGAGGACATCACTGGGAGCCAAGGTTTCGTCAATCTGGTACGAAGCGTCTCGGTGCATCCGCAACACGTTGATCATTGGTTCGGCGTTCTCGGCGAATCCCTCGTGGGGTCCCATGCGACCCGCCGTGCGCGCACTGGTCGCGTACGCGTGGCCGGTCATGAGCGCGGTGATCGCGCCCGCCCAAGCCCGGCCCTCGTCCGAGTCGTAGGCCAGACCCGAAGCCATCAAGAGCGCACCCAGGTTCGCGTACCCCAGACCGAGCTGGCGGAACTTGCGAGAGTTCTCACCGATCTTCTCGGTCGGGTAGTCCGCGGCTCCGACGATGATCTCTTGAGCGGTGAAGAGCACCTCGATGGCAGCCTTGAAGGCCTCAATGTCGAAATGGCCGTCGTTGCGCAGGAACTTCATGAGGTTGAGGCTCGCGAGATTGCACGCGGAGTTGTCGATGTGCATGTACTCCGAGCACGGGTTCGAGCCGTTGATGCGGTCGGTCTTGGAAGAAGTGTGCCACTTGTTGATCGTGGTGTCGAACTGCAGACCCGGGTC
>PKZO01000043.1 GCA_003133125.1 Acidimicrobiaceae bacterium
GAGTTCGACGAGCGTCTGCGCGAGGCCGTCGCGAATTGCCCCAACGGCGCCATCTCAATCGAGGAGTAGTCAGTGGCCGGACCCCGGGTGCGTTTCGCCCCGTCGCCGACCGGGTACTTCCACGTAGGTTCGGCGCGGTCGGCCCTCTTCAACTGGTTCGTGGCGCGACATGACCCAGAAGGTGTGTTCATCTTGCGCATCGAGGACACCGACGAGAGTCGCAACCGCGAGGAGTGGGCTGAAGGAATCGTGGCGGCGATGTCGTGGCTCGGCCTAGACATCGACGAGGGCCCCAATCGCCAAAGCGACAACGTCGAACAGCACGCCGCGTCCATTACGAGTCTCATGGCGGGCGGGTACCTCTACTACTGCGACTGCACCACCGAGGAAGTTGCCGCGCGCAAGGGCGAGAACAAGACGCCGGGCTACGACGGATACTGTCGCAGTCGCGGTCTCGAACGCGGATCTAAGACCGCCATCCGCTTCAAGACCCCGCGCGAAGGTCACACAATCGTCCACGACCTGATTCGCGGCGACGTCGACTTCGCCAATGACACCATTGATGACTTCGTCGTCGCGAAGTCCTCGGGCGTGGTGCTCTACGCGTTGGCGAACGTGACCGACGACCGCGACGACCGAATCACCCACGTCATCCGCGGCGAAGAGCACCTGAGTAATGCGCCCAAGCAGATTCTGCTCTGGGACGCGCTCAACATCGTCTCGGGCTCACCGGTCGCGCTGCCCGACTACGCGCACCTGCCACTACTCGTGAACGAGCAGCGAAAGAAGTTGTCCAAACGAAAGGACCCCGTCGCTACCGAGTCCTATCGCGACCAGGGCTACCTCTCGGTCGCGTTTGTCAATTACCTGGCGCTACTCGGTTGGAGTCCGCGCGGGGAAGAGGAGATCGTTCCGCTCGCGACGATGATCGAGCAGTTCCGCTTGACTGACGTCTCGCACTCGCCGGCGTTCTTTGACGTGAAGAAGATGACCCACATGAACGGCGAGTACATCCGCGCGCTCGACAGCGAACGGTTCGTCAAGGAATCCGCACCGTGGGTGCGGCCCTGGGACTGCCAATGGCGACCGAGTGACCGCGAGCCTCCCTGGAACGCCGAGCAGTTCGACGAGGCGCTCTTCGCACGCGTCGCACCCCTGGTCCAAGAGAGGGTGGCGACACTGGGCGAAGTCCCGGGACTCGTGGCCTTCTTCTTCACCGAACCTCTTCTCTTTGACGAAGCCGCGTTCGCCACGACCATCGCCCAGGATCCCCTCGGCCAGGCCCTGCTCGCCTTGAGCGTCGAGCGGTTCGCGGACGCCACTTGGAACGCTGCTTCGTTGCACCAGGAGGTACTCGAGATCGGCGAAGCACTGGGTCTTAAACTGCGCAAGGCGCAGGCGCCGATCCGCTGCGCCGTGACGGGCACATCGGTGGGGCCGCCGCTCTTTGAGTCCCTTGAGATCCTGGGCAAGGAGAAATCACTGCGACGCCTGCGCGAAGCGCTGAATCGGGTGTCGAGTTGATCTTTGGCCCCTTCAAACTGGTGTTGCGCATCATCTCGTTGGTGCTGAGCGTGGTGGTGCTCTACTTTTCGGTCACCTTCGTCCAGATCTGGCTCACGGGTCACGAGCACTCGAGCGCCAAGGCCCAGGCGATCCTCGTCTTTGGCACCACCGAGGACAACGGAGTTCCTTCGCCCGAGCTCAAGGCACGACTCAATCACGCGCTCCATCTCTATCGCGAGCACCGAGCTCCATTGATGGTGGTCACCGGAGGTAATCGGCCTGGTGACAGCTTCACCGAGTCGGGGGTGTCCGCGACCTACCTCGAGCACCACGGCGTGCCCAAGACCGACATCCTGAAGGGATACGGCGACGACACCTGGCAGAACGTCGAAACCGCGCTTCCCGAAATGGAGGCGCACGGGATCGTGACGGTCATCACGGTCACCGATCCGTTCCACGAGTACCGCGCGATGGCGATCTCNNGGGCGCATTGTGGGCTACGGGCGCCTCAGTTCGTGGACCACCGGCGCGCCCAAGGTGTTCCACAAGTCGTAGCCCGGATGGTTTTGGGGAACTGAGCCCTGAGTGGTCGGATGGCGTCTGGCGATGCATTTGCGCGTCCTATAAGATTGCCAAGCCCTTCGGGGGTGGTGTAATTGGCAACACAACTGGTTCTGGTCCAGTTATTCAGGGTTCGAGTCCTTGCCCCCGAGCGATTGTGATTGATGTTTCGACGTCTATTGCATTCATGGTCCCATCGTCTAGTGGCCTAGGACATCACCCTCTCAAGGTGGAGGCACGGGTTCGAATCCCGTTGGGACTGCTTTTTGGGCTTGACCCTATTGATTGGACCGCTCTTAGGAGAGTCGTGTCTGTCGCTGCCTCGGACTTCGAAAATCACGTCACGTGGACGAACGAAAACACGACGTGTCCTTGGGCAGAGCTTCTGAAACCAGCGAAAAAGGCCCACCCTCAATCGAGGAGCGTTTCGAGACCTGGATAGCCCGGGGCCGTTCGAGGCCAGGGATAAGCGCGCTGGATCACGCGAGCGAGGTTTATGAGCCGCAGGTCGTCGTAGTGTCGTCCGGTCAGTTGCAGGCCAAAGCGGACTGCGTTGGAGAAGTGGCCCATGGGTACGCTGATCGCGGGTTGGCCAGTAATGTTCTGCATCGCCGTCGAATAGACCGCGGGCGCGAGGCCATGCACCTCAGCGCCCTCACTCATCCGCCCGTCGGCGAGCCAACCCGAACTCGCGACGCTCGGCGTCAAGAGCACGCCGTTGTCGCCGAGCATCATATCCATCGTCCGCGCATAGTGGTAGCGGCGCCGACGCGCTTCGAGGTACTCATCGACGTTGACCCGTAGTCCGGCCTCGAGGAACTCCTGGGTCGCGACGTGAAACGTGTCCATGTTGCTCGTCACCCACTGACGACCGAGTGCGTTCACGTGCTCAGCGGCGCACACGGTGAACCAATCGAGGTCGGGATCCCCGTCGGGGAAGAAGCCCTCGGCTGACCTCCATTCAACGCGCACCTTGAAGACGTCCGCTACTGCGGCGACGGCGTCAGCAAAGAGTGTGGCGACATCCTTGGGTAAGGCGCCGAGAGGAGACGTGCGCTCGGCCGCGAACAACGTGATTGGCTGGTCCCGACGATGGGCCATTGCGTCGAGCATGGCGACCGTGGGCGCGTTGGGGTCGCCGGGCGTTGGACCACGCATGACGTCAAAGAGCAACGCGAGGTCGTCACAACTCGTCGCGAGGGGTCCGTCGGTGGAATAGTCGATCCAATCGGGCGTGGGCCAGCGCCCGACGACCCCGTTGGTTGGTTTGAGACCGACGAGGCCACAGAGCGACGCGGGAATCCGTACCGAACCGCCCCCGTCGGTTGCGGTTCCAATGAGTACGAGTCCCGCGGCGAGCGCGCTCGCGGAACCGCCGCTCGACCCGCCCGGCGAATACGCAGGGTTCCAGGGATTACGGGTCACCCCGGTCAGCAAGTTCGCGGTGTANNTGGCGCCCCTAGCAGGGGCCCCGGAGCTCGCTCGCCCTCGTCGATCCTCTTTGCTTCACGAAGTGCCTCGTCAACGGCGATTTCGCTCACCACGTTCAAGTCGGTGGCCCGTTCGAGACGTTCCAGGGATTCGGTGACGAGGGCGGTGGCGCGCAGGTGCCCGTCGCGCACGCCAGCCGAGAGTCGATTGAGCGGGCCAGGAGAAACGCCCACAACTAGCCGATGGCGGGCTCGCCGTGATCCGCCTCGAGCGGCGCGCCGGCTTCGGCCCAGGCGGTCATGCCACCTTCGAGGTTCACGGCGTCAAAGCCCTGTTCGAGAAGGAATTTTCCGGCCCTCGCGGAGCGTCCACCTGAACGGCAGACGCAGACGATTCGACTGTCTTTAGCCAGATCATGCAGATGGTCAGGTATTTCAGCCAGTGGGACGTGGTGGGCTCCCGGAGCGTGGCCGAGTTCGAATTCCGAGTCCTCGCGCACGTCGAGTAGGACCGCGCCCAGGGCGACCAGCTCGCGCGCCTGATCAACGTCTACATTCACCAAATCCTTCATTTTTCAGCCTTCTCCCACCTCGACGCCACTCCTCGGGGGCGACCTGCCCCTACACTTCCACTGTGTCTTCTGACCTTATTTCCTCGATCAGCACCACCGAACTTACGCCACGTCTCGACGGCGNNAGATTCCCGGCGTGCACAATATTCCCCTCTCGCGGCTCCCGTCGCGGCTCCATGAGGTCCCCCGCGACAAGGACCTAGTGCTGATCTGCGCCAAGGGGGCGCGCGCCCAACAGGGAGCCACGATTTTGGCGAATTCCGGCATCGCCAGTCAGGTGCTCGAGGGCGGCATGGCCGCCTGGGCTATGACCTATGACCACGTCGAGGGGGACTTTGGCGGCGCAACGGTCGTCCAGGTCCGCCGTCGCGGCAAGGGATGCCTCTCCTACCTGATCGGAGCCGGTGACGCCGCGGTTGTGGTCGACCCATCGCGTGAGCTCGAGCAGTATCTGGGGATCGCGCGCGAACACGGTTGGCGAATCACCCACGTGCTTGACACCCATCTGCACGCGGACCACTTGAGCGGCGCGCGAGAACTCAGTGCGGCGACCGGCGCCGCCCTCTGGCTCAATCCAGCGGACCCCTTTACCTTTGACTTCGAGCCCCTCACTGACGGGCGGGCCATTGAACTGGTCCCGGGGGTCGAACTCACGGTGTCCTCGGTGAGCGTGCCCGGTCACACTGAGGGTTCGACGATGTACCAACTCGGTGAGTTCGCCATTTTTACCGGTGACACGCTGTTCCTCGAGAGCGTCGGGAGACCCGACCTCGCTGATCAGGCGGAATCCTTCGCGCACAATCTCTA
>PKZO01000052.1 GCA_003133125.1 Acidimicrobiaceae bacterium
CCACCGCGTTTCACGATCGGGTTCTTTCGAGCAATGGCAAGAGCCTCATCAAGGTCGTAAGCCTCGATGACGTAGAACCCTACGATCACCTCTTTGGTCTCGAGAAACGGACCGTCAGTGATGATGTCGCCGCGAAGTGACGTCGCCCTTGAAATGCCTTCCGGCGCGAACGCAAGGACCATCGCGCCGGAGCTCTGCAGCTCCTCGGAGTGTCGGTCGTAGAGTTCGTCTTCGTTGGGCGTAAGTTCCGCGCCCTTTCGCCGACTCGGCCAACGCGGCGACGCCACTGGCGCGTATCGAGACGCCCTCAAACTGGTGAGAACCGAGCCCGAGCGCAGGTTTATCGAGAGGCGGTTGTCCGAAGTCGCCGAGTAACCGCATTGCAGTCTTCGAAGTCGATGCTGCGCGAACGCAACCCAGTAATGACAGAACGCAGCACGGCTCTCGTCGATAACGCCTCAGCTATCTGGCAAGCACTTCGAGTCCGGACCTCTCCGGTCCTTCATTTGAATCTACGAAGAACCCGAGGGTGATGTTGTTCGCTCCTCGATCAACTCGGCTTCGCCGAATCGGCCACCTCACATAGAGGGCCAGCTTGATTTTCCACGGAAAGTCAGGCATTAGAAAACATACAAACTGTGCCCAAGTACACCGATTTTCGCCACGCGGCGTTTCATTGCCTAAACTCTCGTGACGCCGATCGCCCATTCGTGTGCACGAATAAATGATCGGTTTTTGTAGTTAGATGACCTTGGCGGTAACGATGCACCGCATCGACATTCAGTTGTGGGGAGCATGGATCATGAAGGAACGGTTGCGAGTCATTCGAAGTTTCCTTCGAAATTCGACGCTACTGCGATTGAGTACTGTGGCAATTCTCGCATTGTCATTGTCGGGATTTGTTGCTCAAAATGCTGACGCGGCGAGCACGCCGTCGGGATCGCTTGTTTTCACCGGCGCACTAAACGGAACGCTGGTGCTCGGTCCCCACAGTGTTTGCAAGGCCACCAAACACGGGGTCACGTTGAGTTCGTTCACGACGACCTTGTCCTCGCAGAACAACCCGACCTGGTCGGTGAGCGTCTACGTAATAAAGCTCGGCACCTACCAGAAGTTCAGGGCTCCCGCTGACTCCTTCGTGCTTAACACGCGTGACGGCGACCTGTGGGTTGCCACGCAAGGATCAATGACCGTCATCGCCAAATCGGGCACCGTGAACCTGACACTCGATGACCACGAGGGCCTCACCGCCGGGACAGTTCGCGTCACCGGTACTTGGATCTGCCCGACTTGACCTTCGATGACCAGCGGTTGGAGAACAAACCGCCCCGATTGTCCTCGAGGGTTCCTCCACTCGTTGCACTGACAAGTGAGCGCCCCGGGTCGTTCCCATGACCCAAAAGACGTCGGAGCTCATTCGTGAGTGAACGGACCCGAGACGGACTGTTCTGTAGTTAGATGACACTTGCGGCGATTCACCGCTTGGGAAACCAATTCAAAGGAGTTTGGTTCATGAAGGTACTACCGCAATTCAATCGAGGAGTGCTTCGACACGCGACACTGCTGCGCGTGGGCATCGTGGCGATTCTGGCGCTGGCGACGTCGGGTCTGGTCGCAGGCAACGCCACCGCGGCGACCAAGACGTCTGGATCATTAACATTTACCGGAGCGCTGAAGGGAAAACTCAAGCTCGGTCCTAACAGTGGATGCGACGCCAGCGACAACGGGGTCACGTTGAGTTCATTCACGACGACCCTGCCCTCCAAGAAGTTCAAGACGTGGTCGGTGACTGTCTACGTGACCAAGCTCGGCCACTACAAGAAGTTCAAGTTCCTCACCGACTCCTTCGTTCTCGGCACCAGTGACCTCACGGGTTGGGTCGCCACCAATGGGTCGATGACCGTCATCGCCCATTCGGGCACGGTCAACGCCACCCTCGACGGCCACGAGGGTCTCGCCACTGGAACTATTCACGTCACGGGTACCTGGATCTGCGGGTCATGACCTGCACCGAACCGCTGCCGGCAAAAGGTCACCGATTGGTGAAAGTTCTTGCGCTCGCTGGACTTAACGACTGAGATCTGGTGGTAGGAACTGCGCGGGGTCGGGCGCGTCATCGATGGTCGGCATGAGATAGCCAAAGAACGCAGTCGCGGCTCCAAGAAACATGAGCACCATCCCGATCAGGCGAAGTGAGTGGGCGTAGCAAAAGAGACCGCCTAGACCGCCAATAGCCACGCCGATCAGGCCCACTATCGCAGCGATGCGCTCGACGCGTCCCTCGCGCGACGCCAACGCGAAGATTGCCAGTGCGCCACAACCGAGAACACCACCGAGAGCGCCGTGCACGAGCGTGATCGCCTCGCCTTGACTGACGACCCAACCGTTGGGACGATCGAACGGCACCGAAAGCAGTTCGGCGAATCCGATCAGCATCTCGGCGCCCACGAGCATCATCATGGTCGTCCACGCGCCGCGACTGACCCCGTGAGTCGCCACTTTCTCGGAACGGTCCGTCACTGCCTTGGCGCTCCAACTTGGCGACCCTACGTTGACGAGCTCGGATTGACGAACGGGCGCGAGGTGCACGAGGGCGTTGTAGGTGACGAGGGCGATCACGAGATGCATCAACATCAAAGAAAGAACGGCACTCGTCGGTTCTCCCCTGACGAAAAGGTAGAGGTCCGGAATCCACAACCCGAACATCACCGTGACGGCGAGGCGAAAGAAGAGCCAGCGTGGCGACGACGTCACCCGAGTGATGGCGAACCACGCCAAGCACGCACCAGCCACGCCCACGATCGTGAGCGTGCCGTAGTCGACGAACCGGTAGTGGGCGTAGTCCTTCGTGCTCGGAAAGGCACTCGTAGCCCACTTCACCAGACCAGCGTCGCCCGCCAATGAGACGACCATTGACAACACCGAAACCCACAGCACACGCACGATCGATGGCGGGGAACCAGAAACTGATGAATCAACACGAAATCGGTCCAATGCTCGGTCTGTCCACGAGAACAACGTCATGAGGCGTGACCACTACCCGCGTGCGAGAGCTGCGAAGAGCGCCCTCGAGCATCCATTTCGTCGAGGAAATCGCCGACCACCTCCAGATAGCGCTCGCGCTCTTCGATAAAGGGCATATGGCTAGACGAATCGAAGATCTCCCAGCGGGCCCCGCGAATCGCGTCGTAGAACGGTTGTACCGTTCGCGGCGTCGCTTCGTCGTAGCGGCCCGAGAGCAAGAGAGTCGGTACGGCGATCTCGTGCGCTCGCTGCTCAATCGTCCAGTTCCGAAGTGTCCCCACGCAAAAGAACTCATTGGGGCCGTTCATGAGGTTATAGACCGTGGCGTCACGCTTCACGTAGTCCATGGTGCGAACCAATTCGGGTGGGTTGGGTATAGAGCGACACACGTGTCGGTCGTAGTAAACCTGCGTCGCGGCGAGGTACGCGGGGTCACTCAGGGTGCCCTGGGCCTCGTGGTGATCGAGCACGCTCGCTACGGCGGGTTCCATCCTCGAGCGCAGTACTCGCGCCTCGCTCAGCCATAAGGGCATTGAGGCCGGAGAATTACTCAGAATCAGCGACCGCAGTCCCTGCGGGCGACGCACGGCGTGTTCGGCCGCGAGCATGCCTCCCCACGACTGGCCGAGCAGGTGGTAGTCGCCACGTACGTCCAAGGCGTCCAAGAGATTCTCGAGTTCACTGAGGAAGAGCCCAACGCTCCAGAACGCCGCGTCCCTGGTCGGCAACAGCGTGGACCGGCCGCCGCCCAACTGGTCGTAGTGGATGACCGCCCTTCCGCCCTCGCAGAGTCCGACGAGATTCTCCAAGTAATCGTGTGAACAGCCCGGTCCGCCGTGCAGCACCACGAGCGGAGCGAGGCCCGAGGAAAGGTCGCCCGTGACCCGGTACCAAGTGCAATAGTCACCGAAGGCGAGGAAACCCTCCGTCGAGGACGCGATGACCATCGCACGAGTCTAGGAGTGACGCGACATCGCGCCTTGAGCATTTCTCACCTCTTCTTGAGCGATCTTGCAAGAAGCCTCCAGGTGAAGGGTCATGATGATACCCACATCCGTGCTTGTCGTCACCCACGACGAGAAGATCACCAAGAAGTCCGAGCGACGATTTGGGATTGCAGACGGATTCTTGGAAGGGTCCACCTAGCGGCAAGTCCAACGCGGTCGTGGAGTAACCTCAGTTCGGCTATGGCTCTCTCGATCGGCATCGTTGGACTTCCGAACGTTGGAAAGTCAACACTCTTTAACGCATTGACCAATAACAACGTCCTCGCCGCCAACTATCCCTTCGCCACCATCGAACCTAACGTGGGCGTCGTGGCGGTTCCCGACGACCGCCTCGAGAAGCTGGCCANNATTCGCGAATCAAACGCCATCTGCGAGGTCGTTCGAGTTTTTCACGACGATGACGTCATTCACGTCGAAGGCGTCATCGACCCTGTAAGCGACGTCGCCACCATAGAGACCGAGTTGATCCTCGCGGACCTTCAGACCGTGGACAAGACCATCGCGCGACTCGAACGCGAGGCCAAGCGAGGCGGCGAGGCGGCCATCAAGCTCGCCGAGGTGAAGAAGGTCCACGCCGCGCTCAATGAGGGCACGGTTATCTCCAAGGTGGCAAAGGGACTCGACCACGAGGCACTCAGTGACCTGCACCTCTTGACCGACAAGCCATTCATTTACGTCTTTAACGTCGACGAGGCGACGCTGGGCGACCAGGAGCGACGAAGCGAGCTCGAGGCGTCGGTCGCGCCCGCTCCGTGCGTGATCCTCTGCGCCAAGGTCGAGGCCGAGCTCGCCGGCTTGGACCCGGCCGAGGCGTTGGAACTGCTTCAGTCCTTTGGCCAGGAAGAGTCGGGTCTGTCACAACTTTCTCGGGTGGGTTTCGCGACCCTGGGCCTGCAGACCTTTCTAACCGCTGGTCCCAAGGAGACGAGGGCTTGGACGATCCGCCGTGGCGAAACGGCGCCGGAGGCGGCGGGCGAGATCCACACCGACTTCCAAAAGCACTTCATCAAGGCTGAAGTCGTCGCCTTCGACGACCTGATGGCGGCGGGTTCCATGGTCGCGGTCCGTGCCGCGGGAAAAGCCCGTATCGAGGGCAAGGACTACGTCATGCGCGACGGCGACGTGGTGGAGTTCCGCGTCAACGCCTGACGCTACGATGCATCTAGGCGGACGCGACAGAGGTCGACGCCTGAAGGCAACCACGAACATCAAGGAGCATCATGACCTCTGCAACTTTCGACTTCAAAGTCGCTGACCTGTCCCTCGCCGACTTCGGTCGAGCGGAGATTACCCTGGCCGAACACGAGATGCCAGGACTCATGGCGATGCGGTCCGAATTCGGTGCCGCCAAACCCCTCAAGGGTGCGCGAATCGCGGGATCGTTGCACATGACCATCCAGACCGCCGTTTTGATCGAGACCCTCGTCGAACTGGGTGCGGACGTGCGTTGGGTGAGTTGCAACATCTTCTCGACCCAAGACCACGCCGCCGCCGCGGTCGTCGTCGGATCTCACGGCACGAAGGACCGACCCGCCGGTGTACCGGTATTCGCCTGGAAGGGCGAGTCGCTCGAAGAGTACTGGTGGTGCACCGAACAACTCCTTCGCTGGCCCGGCTTCGACGGACCCACGATGATCCTCGACGACGGCGGTGACGCGACGCTGCTCGTGCACAAGGGGCTCGAGTTCGAGCGTGCGGGTTTCGTGCCCGCGCCCGAGAGTGCGGATTCCGAGGAGTATCGCGTGATCCTCGCCCTCTTGAACAAGATCGTCACCAGCGGTGAGAAGATCTTCGAGCCAATGGCGCGCGGCATCATCGGAGTCTCCGAAGAGACGACGACCGGCGTGCACCGTCTCTACGAGATGGAGCGCGATGGTGTCCTGCTCTTTCCCGCCATCAACGTCAACGANNTTCCCGGCGATCAACGTGAACGACGCGGTCACCAAGTCCAAGTTCGACAACAAGTACGGCTGTCGACACTCACTCATCGATGGGATCAACCGCGCCACCGACACACTGATTGGCGGCAAGGTCGCGGTCGTGTGTGGTTACGGCGACGTCGGTAAGGGATCGGCCGAATCGCTGCGCGGCCAGGGCGCGCGAGTCATCATCACCGAGATCGACCCGATCTGCGCGCTCCAAGCGGCGATGGACGGATTCCAGGTCACCACACTCGAAGAGGCGTTGCCCTACGCCGACATCGTCATCACCGCGACAGGAAACAAAGACATCGTCACGGTGGCTCACATGCAGATGATGAAACATCAGGCCATCCTGGGCAACATCGGCCACTTCGACAATGAGATCGACATCGCTGGCTTGACGTTGCTGCCGGGCGTGAAGCGTGAGAACATCAAGCCGCAAGTGGACAAGTGGATCCTGCCCAACGGACGCGCCATCATCGTTTTGTCCGAGGGCCGACTGCTCAATTTGGGTAACGCGACCGGACACCCGAGCTTCGTGATGAGCAATTCGTTCACCAATCAGACAATGGCCCAAATGGAGCTCTTCGCCAACAACGCGGGCTACGAGAATAAGGTCTACGTCTTGCCCAAGCACCTCGACGAGAAAGTGGCGCGCCTGCACCTCAGCGCCCTGGGCGTGCGACTCACGCAATTGTCCAAGGAACAGGCGAGTTACATCGGCGTGTCGGTCGACGGTCCCTACAAGCCCGATTCGTACCGGTACTAGGGACCGAACGCTCCCCGACGACGGAGTCGCGTATTTGCCATGATGAGATGACGCCCGTGGGCAGCGGCGAAAGGATCATCATGGTCAACGATTCACGCGCGACGGTGCTCGACGCGATCGGTTCCACCCCGCTCATTGAGGTGGACGGACTCTGGCTGAAGCTCGAGTTCCTCAATCCTTCCGGGTCCATCAAGGCACGCATGGCCCGTTACATCATTGAACGCGCGGAGCGAGAGGGACTGCTACACCCCGGCGACACGATCGTCGAAGCGTCGAGTGGCAACACGGGCAACGCCATGAGCATGGTCGCTGCGGTCAAGGGCTACAAGATGATCGTTGTCATGCCCGTGGGCTTGAGTCCCGAGCGCGCGGCCATCTCGAGCGCCTTCGGCGCCGAACTCGTGAACGTTGGTAACTTCCACGTGAACGAGGCCCTCACCTTGGCCAGCGAACTCGGGAAGCGTCCCGGTCACTTCGCCCCGCACCAATTCGAATCCGAGTGGAACGTCGAAGAGAACCGCACGTGGCTCGGTCCCGAGATTCTCGCCCAACTACCCGAAGGTCGTATCCCCGACGCCTTCGTCATGGGCGTGGGCACCGGCGGCACACTCATCGGCGTCGGCCAAGCCTTTCGCGCACGCAACCCTGACGTGCTCATCGTGGGTCTCGAGCCGAGCGAGTCGTGCACCATCCAGTGCGGCGACACCGGACTGCACAAGATCGAAGGCATCGCCGACGGCTTCGTGCCGGCGATCTACCAGCGCAATCGCGAAATGGTCAGTCGAGTCGTGGCGGTGCACAGCGATGACGCGATCGCCGAGATGCGCTATCTGGCGAGCCACCACGGGCTGCTGGTCGGGCCGAGTTCGGGCGCCAACATCGTCGCCGCGCGACGATTGGTCCGCGAAGATCCTTCGCTAGCGACCGTCGTGACAATCTGCTGTGACGAGGGAGAAAAATATCTGAGCGAGTACTTCATCCCGGGGGTGCACGCAGTCGACGCGGCCACCCTCGCCTCGTCGATCAAGGAGGACTGAGTCCTTCGCTCGATCAGAGCGGCGTGACGTACGCCCCGTGGATACCACCGTCGACGAGGAACGTCGACGCGGTCATGAACGAGGAGTCGTCGCTCGCGAGAAACAACACCGCACTGGCGATCTCCTCGGGTTCGGCGAACCGGCCCATCGGCACGTGCACCAGACGCCGCGCCGCACGCTCGGGATCCTTCGCGAAGAGTTCCTGCAGCAACGGCGTGTTCACGGGGCCCGGACACAAAGCGTTGACGCGTATGCCCTCCCTCGCGAACTGCACTCCGAGCTCGCGACTCATCGACAGCACGCCGCCCTTAGAGGCGGTATAGGAGATCTGCGAGGTCGCCGAACCCAACACGGCGACGAAGGAAGCCGTGTTGATGATCGAACCACCACCGCGCTCTTGCAGGTACGGGATCCCGTAACGACAGCACAGGTAGACCGACGTCAGGTTCACTTCCTGCACCCGTCGCCACGCGTCCAGATCGGTCGTGAGGATCGAGTCGTCATCCGCGGGCGAGATGCCGGCGTTGTTGAACAACACGTCGATCCCGCCGTAGACCTCAGCCGTCTTCTGATAAAGAGCCTTCACGCTGGGCTCGCTCGCGACGTCAACTTGTACGAACGTGCCACCGATCTCGCTCGCGAGTTGCGTGCCTTCGGGCTCGGCGAGGTCGGCGACGACGACCTTGGCGCCCTCCTTGGCGAAACGCAGCGCGGTGGCGCGTCCGATGCCGCTCGCCGCGCCGGTGATGACCGCTACCTTGTTGTCCAGACGACCCATCATTCCTCCGTAGATAGAAATACGTTCTTCTCTTCACTGAAACCCAAAAGCGCGTCGGGTCCGAGCTCGCGTCCGATGCCCGACTGCTTGTATCCACCAAACGGTGTCGAGTAGCGAACCGAAGAATTCGAATTCACCGACAACGCCCCGGTCTCGACCCCGCGCGCGACTCGCAGCGCCTTTCCGATATCGCGCGTCCAGATCGAACCCGACAGTCCGTAGGGCCCGTCGTTCGCGATCTCGAGCGCCTCACTCTCATCGCGAAAGCGCACCACCGAGACGACCGGTCCGAAGATCTCCTCGTTAAAGGCGCGACTCGCGCGATCGGGGGTTTCGAGAACCGTCGGCGCGAACCAGAAGCCGCGGCCTTGCGGCGCACTGCCGCGAAAGGCGACGTTCTCCTCTTCGACGTAGGCAGCCACACTCGCGCGATGCGCGCCGGTGATGAGCGGACCCATCTCGCTCTCCTCGTTCGAGGGGTCGAGAACCTTGACGCCCTTGACGGCCACCTCGAACAGTTCCATGAAGCGTTCGTAAGCGTTCTCTTCGACCAGGATCCGCGAACGCGCACAACAGTCCTGGCCCGCGTTGTCAAAGACGGCGTAGGGCGCCATGGCCGCCGCCTTCTCGAGGTTGGCGTCGGCGAAAATGATGTTCGCGCTCTTGCCCCCCAGTTCGAGGGTGACGCGTTTGACCTGTTCGGCGCAGCCCGCCATGATCTTTCGCCCCGCCTCGTTCGAACCCGTGAAGCACACCTTGCGCACCGCCTCGTGGGTCACGAAGCGGTAACCAACCGAAGCGCCGTCGCCGACGAGTACCTGAAAGACGTACTCGGGGATTCCCGCCTCGAGGGCCAGTTCAGCCAAGCGCGTCGCGGTGAGCGGGGTGAGCGTGGCGGGTTTTAGGACGACGGTGTTGCCTGCGGCGAGCGCGGGACCGAGACCCCATCCCGCGATGGGCATGGGAAAGTTCCAGGGCACGATGATCCCGACGACCCCCAGCGGCTCGTAAAAGGTGACGTCGACGCCTCCCGCGACCGGAATCTGACGACCCGAGTGTCGTTCCGGCGCACCCGCGTAGTAGGCCAACACGTCACGGACGTTGCCCGCTTCCCAGCGCGCGTTGCCAATGGTGTGCCCCGAGTTGGCGACCTCGAGTTGCGCTAACTCTTCGATGTGCGCGTCCACCACCTCAGAGAATCGTCGCAAGAGTCGAGCCCGGTCCGCGGGATTGACCGCCCTCCACGACGGCGCCACTTTCGCCGATCGCGCGATCGCCTGGTCGGTGTGCTCGACGTCGAGCATCTCCACGGTGCGGATCGGCTCTTCGGTTGACGGGTTGATAATCGAAAGCGTGCTCATAGTCGTTCGAATCCTCGGTAGCGTTCCCAGTCGGTGACGACGGCACCAAAAGTATCAACTTCCACGCGCGCCGCGCGCACGTAGTGGTCGACCACCTCGTCACCGAAGGCGTCGCGCGCCACCACACTCTTGTCGAAGAGCGTCATCGCCTCGGCGAGTGACGTCGGCACGCGTAGCGCGTCCGCGACGTAAGCGTTACCTCCGAACGGCGCTGGAAGCTCCAAGGACTCCTCGATGCCGCGCAGTCCCGACGCCACCAACGCCGCGACCGCGAGATACGGGTTGACGTCACCGCCCGGAATTCGGCACTCGACACGAATTGACGGTCCGTGACCGACCACGCGAAACGCGCACGTACGATTATCTACACCCCAGAGCAGCGCCGTGGGGGCGAAAGAACCTTCGACGAAGCGCTTATAGCTATTGACGTTGGGAGCGAGAAAGAGCGACATCTCGCGCGAGTACGCCAATTGGCCCGCGAGGAACTGCTGGAAGACCGGCGAGAAACCGTGCGGGCCGTCGCCGGAAAAAACGGCCTGGTCGAGCTCATCGCGAAGCGAGAGATGGATGTGGCACGAATTGCCCTCGCGCGCGTCGTACTTGGCCATGAACGTGAGGCTGTAGCCGTCCTGGGCGGCGATCTCCTTGGCCCCGAGTTTGTAGAGTCCGTGTTCGTCGCACTTGTCGATGAGCGTGCTGTAAAAGAAGGCGATCTCGTGTTGGCCGTAGTTGCACTCGCCCTTCACCGATTCGACCGACATCCCCGCCCCGGTCATGGCGCGACGGATGCGCCCAAGCAAGGGCTCGATGCGCGACGTTCCCTGGAGCGAGTAATCGACGTTATAGAGATTGACCGGCGTCAGGTTCCGGTACCCCGACTCCCACGCCTCTTCGTAGGTGTCCTCAAAGACGATGAACTCGAGTTCGGTGCCCGTTAGACCGCTCCATCCACGCTCGGCGAGTCGCGACACCTGCTGTTGGAGGACTTGACGAGGCGAGGGTGCGACAGGTTCGCCGTGCACGGTCTCGACGTCGGCGAAGACGATCGCGGTCTTCTCGTGCCATGGGACCATCCGCACTGTCGTGAAATCGGGTCGAAACGCGATGTCCCCGTAGCCGCGATCCCAGGACGTGAGGGCAAAACCGTCCACCGTCGACATGTCCACGTCCGAAGCGAGAAGGTAGCTACACCCCTCGACGACGCTGTCGCCTATCACGTCGACGAAAAAGTCCGCGTCGAGCCGTTTTCCCTGCAGGCGACCCTGCATGTCAGTGATCGCGAGAATCACGGTGTCTATCGAATGCCCCGCAATTCGAGCGAGGAGTTCTTCACGTGTTAGGCGACCTGTGTTCCGCGGCATTGCCCCGACTCCTTGCATTGGATTGCAGCCGATAGTAACCGGGCGCGATGAATTCGACCAAACCGCCCCGTCGACTCGCTCCCCGTCCGAGCAGTTCACAGTTTTCGACCTTGCGAAACGTCCCCACCTGAGCGACTTCTTAGCCGTCAACGGCGTTGCGTTGGCGTACTGAACCCGCCGTGAACCTCCAGACCACGAGACTGATTTCTAACGCACCAACGTGGGTAATCAAGTCCGCCGAGCACTCGCGAAGCCAAAAGAAGAATTGTGAACAGCTGGTGAAGTGTCTTGCGCAACAGGTCAGCGCACTCTATGCTCGCACGAATCACTGAAACGCCATCACCTTGGGGGTACCAATGGCCAATGTAAGCAAATCGAACTCGACATCCGAAGTGAGCGACGTCGAACGATTACACCAACTGGGATACGCTCAGGAACTCAAGCGAGGCATGGGTTCGTTCTCGAACTTCGCAGTGTCGTTCTCGATCATTTCGATCTTGACCGGTGGCATCACGACGTACTACCTCGGAATGGACGCGGGAGGCCCGATCGTCATCACCACCGGCTGGTTCATCGTCGGTGCCTTGACGCTCTGTGTGGGTCTCGGAATGGCCGAGATCTGCTCGGCGTATCCCACCGCTGGTGGTCTCTACTACTGGTCTGCTCGACTCGCGAAGAGGAACAAGCCAGCCTGGTCCTGGGCCACCGGATGGTTCAATCTCGTGGGACAAGTAGCGGTGACCGCGTCCATTGACTACGGCTTGGCGACCTTCGTTGGGTTCTTCATCAGCCTCTACAACTCCGGCTTCGTGTCGAACGTGCGTTGGACACTGTTCTTCTACGCGCTCATCCTCTTGGCGCACGGAATCCTCAACACGTTTCGCGTGCAGCTCGTGAGCACCCTCGCCAACATCAGCGCGTGGTGGCACTTGATCGGAACGGCGATCATCGTGCTGGCTTTGTTGTTCATTCCGAGCCACCACCAGAGCCTCAGTTTCCTCTTCCACCACGACAACCTGACCGGATGGACCGGACCATTCGCGGGCGTCTACGCATTCGCGATCGGCCTGTTGCTCGCTCAATACACCTTGACGGGCTACGACGCTTCGGCGCACATGACCGAAGAGACCAACGGCGCCTCAACGGGTGGACCCAAAGCTCTGGTTCGAGCCATCTACATCTCGATCATCGCGGGCTTCATCCTCAACCTGGCGATGACCCTCGCGATCCAGGGCGGCACCAAGAGTTACGACGCCCTCGCCGCGAATGGCACACCCGCGGGCGGCGTTCTGTTCGTCGACGCGATTTCCGGGGCCGGAGGAAAGCTGCTGGTCCTGATCTCGATGATCGCCATGTTCTTCTGTGGACTCGCGTCGGTGACGGCAAACTCGAGAATGATCTACGCGTTCTCGCGTGACGGAGCAGTACCCGGACACCGTCTCTGGCACCGGCTCAACGCTAAGACCCGTACCCCGGTGAACGCGGTGTGGTTCGCGGTGATCGGGGCGTTCATCTTGGGCATCCCGTCGCTCTACCAGGTGGGAAGTGCGTCGGTGGCCTTCTTCGCCATCGTCTCTATTGGCACCGTGGGCCTCTACGTGGCCTACGTGATTCCAGTCTTCCTGCGTTTGCGATTGGGCAGTGACTTCGAACCGGGTCCGTGGACCCTGGGCAAGTGGAGCAAGCCCATCGGCATCATCGCCGTGATTTGGGTCGTCATCATCACGATCCTGTTCTTCGCGCCGGACTTCTATCCATGGACCACGGCCGCCGACATCAACTGGTCTGGACCGGTCTTCATCGGGGTGATGGCAGTCGTCTTCATCTGGTACGGCGTCTCGGCGCGCAAGTGGTTCACTGGTCCAAGAATGCAGGGTGACGAAGCCACACTCGAAGAGATTGAAAAGGAATACGCGTCGGGCATCGTTCCCGAGGACGCTCCCGAGGATCATTAGATAGTTGCGAAATGCCCCTCAGTGTGACGCTGGGGGGCATTTCGTATTTATCTAGAAGAAACGATGTTCAGCGATATCCCGCGAAGATGTCCTCGACGACGCCGTCCAATTTCATCGGGTTCGTGATTCGCACGAACCACTCGCGACCCATCACGGCCTTGAACTGCTCGCGGTCCATCTTCAACCAGAAGGCGTCCGCCATTTGCGAATGGTGTGCAGCGAGGGCGTCATACTTGGCGTCGGTGACGTCGCTGACGTCGATCGAAGCGCCGATCAACTCGTCGGGGGTACCCATGTCGATCTCACCTTGTTCCGAGGATTCCTCCGGCTCGACGATTCCCTTGGCGGCGTTCGTCTCGCGCCGTTCACGATCCTCTTGCTCCCAGCGCTCGCGAAAGCGGGCCATCACGGTATTGGGTATCGCGTTGTAATACAACGTGGGCTCGTAGTCGATCATCGTGAGCGCCGCGAGCGTGACGCGGTTGGCCTGAATGTGATCAGGGTGACCGTAGAAGCCGATCTCGTTGTAGGTGACGATGACCTGGGGGCGTTCCTCTTCGATGATCTGGGCCAGCCGCGCCGCCGCCACCTCGATGGGCACCTGCCAGAAACACTCGACGTCGTCGTTCTGGGGCCAACCCATCATGCCCGAGTCCCGGTAACCGAGTCGCACCAATCGGTCGATCCCGAGCACCTCAACGGCCCGTTCGAGCTCCTTCGCGCGTATCGCGGCGACCGCGTCGCCGTCGTGGTGATCCGCGTTGGGCTTGGCCCCGTCGAGGGCGTCACCGCACTCGCCGTTCGTGCACGTGACGAGCACGGTTCGCACGCCCTCGTTCGCGAGGAGCCGGTAAAGTCCGCCCGTCGAGCTCGCTTCGTCGTCGGGGTGCGCGTGCACCGCGAGAAAGGTCAACTGCTCCATCTACATTCCTCCAAAGAGATCAGTGCGATCGCCCTCAACCGACGAGCGACTCCAGGCCCGCTGGTAGTACTCGGTGCCAAAGAGCAGTGTAAAGAGCTCGACGGACATCGCCACCAAGTCGCCGTTGTCAATCTGGGACGCGTGCATGGCAATGGCCCCTTGCTTCTGGGCGGCGTACTCGGTCACGTCCATGACACAGGCTACGAGTTCGTCGGGGGTGTCGGGCGTGGCCTCGATGATCCAGGCCGGAAGATAGACACCCTGAGCCTTCGCGTCGCGCGTGAACTTCTCGAGCACGCCCCGGGGAAGCACCGGGTAGTAGAGGCGTTGAGTAATCGAACTCAACTGCACTGCGCGGGTGGTGACGCGGTTGGCCTGCACGTGATCAGGGTGGCCGTAGAAGCCGTTCTCGTCGTAGGTGACCACCACGTGGGCTCCTACTTCATCGAACAACGCGGCGAGCGTGCGCGCGCCGGCCTCGACGTCGACCTTCATGAACGCGTTGGGATTCTCGTTCTGGGCCCAACCAGTCATCCCGGAGTCTTCGTAGCCGAGGTTCACGACGCGCGTGAAGCCCGCGAGTCGCGCGGCGCGCAGGAGCTCGCCCGCCCTCGTGGCGACCGTTGCCTCACCGTCGTGATCCAGTTCGTACCCGGGCCGAGCGTGCTGGTCGAAACCGAGACGCCCGTTGGTACAGGTCACGAGCACGACCTGGTAACCGAGCGCGCCGTAGTGCGCAGAAATTCCCGCAGTGAAGAGCGCCTCGTCGTCGGGGTGCGCGTGCACGCAGACGAGAGTACGGGTTTGCTTCATTGCCAGAGACTACGGGTAGTGGGTCAGTTTGAGTGGGGCACCGCGACTTGAAGTGTCACAGGCCATGTCTAGTTTCAAGGAATGTCCGAGAAGCCGTTCCGGCGTTGTCGCACCTTTAAGTATCGACTTCACCCCACCAAGCACCAGGAGCAGGCCCTCACCCGCTTGCTGTCCTTCCAGCGCGAGCTCTACAACGCCGCGCTCGAAGAGCGAATCGGCGTCTGGAAGTGGGAGAAGCGCTCGGTGACCTTCTTCGACCAGTGTCAGACCTTGAGCACGTTAAAGGACGTCCGTCCCGAGGTGTTGGAAGCAGGCGTCACCCTCTGTCGAGGGACGCTCCAGCGCGTCGATCGTGCCTACGCCGCCTTCTTTCGTCGGGTGCGACGCGGCGAGACACCAGGGTTCCCGAGGTTCAAGGGTGCCGCTCGCTTCGACTCGCTCGAATGGGGTGATCGTTCCGGCTGGAAGCTGACCGAGGAACACCGACTGCGACTGCTGGGCGTGGGGGTGGTGACGATGAACTACCACCGACCTCTCGCGGGAACCCCCAAGGCCATCACGGTCAAGCGCGAAGGACGAAAGTGGTGGGTGAGCATTCGCTGCGTCGACGTGCCCGCCCAGCCACTGGCCCCGACAGGCCGGGCAGTCGGACTTGACCTCGGAATCGTCAACCTGTTGGCGACCAGCGAAGGCCAGCTCGTTGATCCTGAACGGTTCGCCAAGCGAGGGCGTGAACGACTCGCTCTCGCCCAACGCAGTCTCGCCACCAAACAGCGTGGGTCGAATCGTCGGGCTCGTCACGTCGAAGAGGTCGCCCGACTACACCGCAAGGTTCGTAATCAGCGTTCGAACGCTCATCACCAACTCAGTCGACGACTCGTGAACGAATTCGACCTGATCGTGGTGGAGGACCTCAGAATCAAGAACATGGTCCGGTCTCCGAAGCCGAAACCTGATCCTTCAGATCCCAGTTCGTTCCTGCCCAACGGAGCGGCCGCCAAGGCGGGTCTTAATCATTCGATCTCCGACGCGGGGTGGGGGTTATTGCTGTCAAGGATTGCCTACAAGGCGGAAGAAGCCGGTAGAACAGTCGTGACGGTGGACCCTCGCTACACGAGTCAGCGCTGCGTGGTCTGTAATCACGTGGCGCCCTCGAACCGGGTCAGCCAAGCGGTGTTTCGATGTCAACGTTGTGGTCACGAGGACCACGCTGACGTCAATGCCGCGTGCAATATCCTTTGGGCGGGTAGAGCCCAGCTGGCGGTAGCCAGCGTTGGGTGAAACTGACCCACTACCCGACTACGAGACGATGAGTTGGGCGATTCGCACAATAAGGAGCACGCCGGCGACCACGAGGTACGACGCCACCATCCGCAGGAGGATCTTGCGTGAGAGAGAAAGCCGCAGAGGCGCAAGCAGCGTAAGGCGGGGGGTTCGCCAGTCACGCTTGTCGGAGTCATAGACCTCGGGTTCGCTCGAACGTCGAAGCCCGATCGGTAGTCCTACGAGCAGGCACACGAACGCCACGGCTCCCAGGACACCGAGAAGTGCGGTCACGTTGATCGACGTGAAGAGGGTCGACACCATCATCGTGATTGAGAGCACGACGAGGATCGTCACCACAATCGTGGCGACGACGTTGAGGAGACGACCGTTCACCCAGGGGCCCAAGACTTGACGGTCATTGCAGAGCAGGAGTACGAAGATCGTCGTGCTCGGCAGCATCAGGCCGCACATCGCCTGGACCGCCAACGTGATGATCCCCAGAGGAGCCCCCGGAATGAGTGTGACGACGCCCGCGACCACCAAGAGACCGGCGAAGGCGCCAAAGAAGCCCTTCGCGTCGCGGAGTCGAGAGTTCAGCGACTGGCGCGAACCAGCCAGGTCACTCAAGGCGTACGAACTGGCCAACGTGACCGCCGCCGCGCCAATGACCGAGGCGTTCAACAAGAAGATTGCGAAGATGGTGCCCGATCCGCCGCCCACGTAGCGTCCCAGACCCCTCGCGACGCCCAGAGCGTTGGTGTAACTGGCGGTGCCTCCGTGTCCGGCGAGGCCCGCCGCGCACGCCGCGATGAGCGCCGCGGCGGCGACGACGACGATGATTGAGCCAATGATGGTGTCGACCCTCTCGTAGTTCAGCCACCTCGGGGTGATTTTCTTGTCGACGATGTTGGACTGCTGAAAGTAGAGCTGCCAGGGCGCGACAGTGGTTCCGATGATTGAGATGATGAGCAACACGGCGGCTGACGAGGTTCCGCCGCGTATGCCTGGTATCACGAGGTGCGTGGCGACACTCGAGAAATGCGGCTTGGTGATCAGCACCAAGGGAACGATGAAGAAGTTGATGATGACAAAAATCATCATGAAACGTTCCCAGCGCTGAAACGAACCCGACGCGGTCACGCCAAAGAGCATGACGGCCGCTACTGGTATTGAAATGAAGGGCGAAACGCCGAAGTACTTCATCGAGAGTGAGACACCGATGAACTCAGTCACGATGATCAAGAAGTTCAAAACGAGAATCGAGCCGATCGAGACGTTGCCCCAACGACGACCAAAACGCTCTCGGATGAGGCGCCCGTGACCAACGCCGGTCACCGCGCCGAGCCGGGCGACCATCTCTTGGACGATGATCAACACGGGAATGAGCAGAGGCAGAGTCCAGAGCAGGGTGTAGCCGAAGTTCTGGCCCGCTTGCGCGTAGGTGGACACCCCGCCGGCGTCGTTGTCGCCCACCATGACGATGAGACCCGGACCAATGATCGCGAGCAGGGTCAGGAGGCGTGCGCGGGCGCCGCGACGGGTCCCCGTGTCGTGTTCTTTGATGGTTCCAAAAGCGCCGGATATCCGGTGCTCAATGGTCTTCTCGCTTGGCACGCTCCACCTCCTTTCGTCTCTCTGTGGTCGTTCGGCGAAACAACCACGCGGGGACTGAAGGCGGGCTCAGCCAGTCTTGAGTGTCAAACGAGGTTGTGTTGGTACATGAGTGGCCTCGCGGCCGGTACTAGGGGGTTTCAGACAGACCCCCTTTGAACGTGACCCTGGACACGGCGGCGCGTCACTACTCCTCCACCGCACTCATGCCAAACTCGCGGCGCCAGCCCTGGGGCAGGAGTTCCTCGAGTAGGTCGTCGACCGTGATGACGCCGATCATCGATTCGTGCTCGTCGTCGAGCACCGGCAACACCGTCAGATTGAAGTCGCTCATCTTGCGAGCGATCCGGTGCAGGTCCCAGTGGGGATGCACGTGAGCGATTTGGGTCTGGGAAACGCTGAGGGCGAGTTCACTGCCCCTCGCGCGAACCAGGGGCGCGATGGACGCGGCGCCAATGGGTTGCCCTTTGTCGTCGAGGACGAACACGACGTGCAGCGACTCGGCGGGGACCTTAGAGGTGCGGATGGCTTCGAGGGCGTCGTCCACGGTCGCGGTGGCGGGTACGTAAACGAAGTCGGGGTTCATCAGTCCGCCGGCACTCTCGGCGTTGTAGGAGAGCAACTGACGTACCTTGGTCTGCTGGTCAGAGGGAAGGTTCTCGAGAATGGGAAGACGGCGGTCTTGTTCGACCTCGTTGATCAGGTCGGCCGCGTTGTCGGGCTCCATGCGAGACAAGAGTCTCGCGGCCTCGGTGTCACTGCGCGCCTCGAGGAACTCCAACTGGTGCTCGGTGTCAAGTTCTTCGAAGACGTCGGCTTCGAGTTCGCGGTCCAGACCCACCGCCTCGATGATCTCCTCGCCTTCCTCGTGACTCGCTTGTTCCACGAGGTCCGCGATTTGGGCCGGGTGCAACTTGGCGAGCTTTCGATACGGAATGCGCAGACGAGCCGAGGGCACGTGGGCAACGAACGGCTCGATCGAGGCGAAGTCGACGATCGCCTCGGCCTTCACGCGCTGGCCGATCTTTTGGCCGAGCACCCGACGCAGGAAGGGACGGCGACCCGGGTCCACCCCGACCACCTCCCACTTCGCGTCGATCTCGGCAATCTCGATCTCGTTGGCGATGATCAGTCGACCACGCACGAGGTTGATCAGGTGTCGCGCGAGCAAATCTTCGGCGAGCAGCAGTTCACCGGGACGTCGCTCGAATCGGCGTAGGTCCACTCGCCTCCCCTCGAAGGTCATGCGGCCTTCGGCGAGACCACCGATCTTTCGAATCGGCACGAAGAGATTGCGGCCCTCTATCTTGATCACCGCACCGACGATGGGCGGATGCGCGTCGTCGCCGAGGCGCGCGACCAGGTCCTGGACGCGTCCAATCCGGTCACCGTCCGAATCGAAGATCGGACGGTGCAGGAACGTAGAGAGATGAAGAATGTCAGCCATAACGAGCCTTTAGGCCCCTTAAGGCTACCCCGTGTCGCCGTGGAGCCACCAGTGACGACAAGTGAAATCCCGGCGAACGAACGTCGAACGACTCAGTTCTCAGGCTGAGGAGACCCCGAAGTCCTTCAACACGTCCGCGACGAAGGTGACGTCGTCATCGCTCACCCCGGCGTGGGTGACCAAGCGCACCCGTCGCGGCGCGACGGTTCCAGCGAGCACGCCCTTCTCGGCGAGATCGGCCACGACCTTTCGGGCCTGAGGATGTTCAAAGGCGACGATGTTCGTTCGACACGACGTCGGGTCGTAACCCGACTCGGGAAACGCCACGGCCACCATCTCAGCCATTGCCCGCGCCCTGGCGTGATCCTCGCCGAGCCGTTCGACCATCGTTTCTAGTGCCACGAGTCCCGCCGCCGCGAGAAAGCCAGCCTGACGCATGGTGCCACCGAGACGCTTCCGTTCGATCAGCGCAGCCGCCATGAGATCCTCGGGTCCGGCGAGCATTGAACCCACCGGCGCACAGAGACCCTTGGAGAGACAGGCCATGACCATGGTCGCCGAATCGCAGTACTCGGCCGCGGTGGTGCCCGTCGCCACGACGGCGTTGAACAGTCGCGCGCCGTCGAGGTAGAGAGCCAGTCCCGTGAGCGAGCGTCGCAACGACCGCACGTCCTCGAGTTCCCAGGGAATGCCTCCTGAGACCATGTGTGTGTTCTCGATCGCCACCATGGCGACGTGGGGCTGATGATCCTGTTCGGCGTCAATGATGTCCGTAACGTCGCTCGTGCGAAGAACACCCGCGCGGTCGTCGACCAGAGCGAACTGGACCGCGGAGTTCCTGGCAGAAGCGCCCATCTCGAAACTCACCACGTGCTGGTCGCGGCCCGCGATGATGACGTCGCCGGGCCTGGTGAGCACGCGCACCGCGATCTGGTTCGCCATGACGCCCGAAGGTACGAAGATCGCCTTGGGCTTGGCGACCATGGCGGCGAATCGCTGCTCGAGTTCGTTGACCGAGGGATCCTCGTCGTAACCCACGTCACCGACCTTCGCGCTCGCCATGGCTTCGCGCATCGCGGGTGTGGGCTGGGTCACCGTGTCACTTCGCAGGTCGACCAGTCGCGTCATAAGGAGAGGCTACCGTCGGTCACTTAGTATGTCGGAATGAGCGAGATCCTTGGCAGTCGATTTCCAATGCAGCCGAACGTTAATGATCTGCTCGACATCGAAACGGTGCTCGCCACGCCCGAGAAAGTGGTCATGCGCGTGAAGGTCGACCACAAGGTCCACCAACCTTTCGGTATCCTGCACGGCGGGGTCTCGGCGCTGCTCGCCGAGGGCGCCGCGTCAATCGGGGGCGCCGTGAGCGTCGGACCGGACCAGATCGTGGTCGGCGCCGAGCTCAACTGCTCGCACCTGCGCTCGATGTCGAGCGGCACCCTCACCGCCACCGCGACCCCGATCCGCAAGGGTCGTACGGTGCACGTGTGGGGCATTGAGCTCACCGATGACCAGGACCGCCTGATCTGCGTGGCTCGCTGTTCTTTACAGGTCCTCAAAGCGCCCCAGACGCCTAACGCCTAGACTTTTCCTAGGACTTGCCAGCGAAGGGGCTGACCATGGGTGTTCGTTTCAAGGGGTGGGGCATCGCCGTGCCCGACCGTATTGTCACCAATGACGAGCTCTCCAAGACCCTCGACACCACCGACGAATGGATCACCGAGCGCACGGGTATCCGTGAGCGCCGCATCGGTGGCTCGGCGAAGTCCCTCGGCGTGGTCGCCGGGAAGCGCGCCATGGACGACGCCTTCGTGGAGCCCTCCGACATCGACTTCCTGGTGCTCGCAACCACGACGCCCGACCGTATCGCCCCCGCCACCGCGCCCATGATCGCCGCTGAGTTGGGTCTGACNNAAGCGAGTCCTGGTGATCGGCGCCGAACACCTGTCGCGCTGGGTCGATTGGACCGACCGCAACATGGCCGTACTTCTCGCCGACGGCGCCGGCGCGACCGTGCTCGAATACGACGCGAACGACAACGACCTGCTGTCCTTCTGCCTCGGCGCGGACGGTTCGGCCGCCGACCTGCTCGCCTGCGAGCACGGGGGATTCTTCACCATGGACGGCAAGGAGATCTTTCGACGGGCCGTGCGCGTCGTGGTGGACTCCGCAGAGAAGGCGCTCGCCTCGGCGGGCATCAGCGCCGACGACCTCGCTCTGGTCATCCCCCACCAAGCCAACATTCGCATCATCCAGGCGGCCACCCAACGACTCGGCATCGAGATGGATCGTGCGGTGGTCGTACTCGACCGTTACGGCAACACCTCGAGCGCGTCGATACCACTCGCCTTTGACGACGCGCGCCAGAACGGCCGGATCAAGCCGGGTGAGTACGCCCTCATGACCGGCTTCGGCGCCGGACTGACCTGGGCGTCGGCGATCGTGCGGTGGTCGTAGTGCCCAAGCCGTCGCTCGTCATCCTCGCCGCGGGTCGCGCCCGACGCTACGGCGGCCTGAAACAACTCGCGCCCATTGGCGTACACGGCGAAGCACTGATCGACCTCATCGCCTCTGACGCTTTCGCCGCGGGCTTTGAACGCATCGTCATCGTCGTAAACCCCGACACCGGTCCCCAAATCGAAGAACACGTGCGCCGCTTCTGGCCCCTGGACCGGATGATCACCTTCGCCGTGCAAGAAAAAGCTTTGGGCACGGTGCCCGCTTTACTCGCCGCCGAGAAGTTCCTCGATCCCGCCACTCCCTTTGGCATCTCGAACGCTGACGACCTCTACGGTCGCGACGCGCTGGCCCAGTTGGGCGCCCACCTCGCGATCAAGTCAACGTGCTGTCTGATTGGTTTCCAGCTCGACCGGGCCCTCGTGGGTGACCTGCCAGTGTCGCGTGGCGTCTGTCACGTCGTGAACGGGCACCTCACCGACATCTGGGAACGTCACCAGGTCCACTCGTCCGAGGACGGCTACGTCGCCGACGACGGCGAATCGCCCGTGTTCCTCGCCCCCGAGACCACCGTCTCGATGAATCTCTGGGGATTCCAACCCGCCATGTGGCC
>PKZO01000016.1:0-6577 GCA_003133125.1 Acidimicrobiaceae bacterium
CGCTCGTGCACGCGCCCCGTGATCAACATGGCGATCGCGAAGGCGAAGGGCACGGTGAATCCCACGAAACCCAGGTAGAGCAGCGGCGGGTGCACGGCGACCAACGGATTGTCCTGTAAGAGCGCGTTGGGTCCCTGGCCCTGGAGGACGTGGGCGGGATTGTGCAGGAACGGATCGGCGGGGAACATCATGAGCGCGGTGAAGAACGCGCCGACCAGAAAGAGCACGACCGCCGCCCAACCCACGACCGGCTCGGACTTCTCGCGCCGGTAGTAGAAGAGGACCCCGAGGGTGATCGCGGCGAGCAGGAGCGACCACAACAGCAAGGACCCCTCGAGGGCCGACCACATGCCGGTGATCGAGTACAGCAGCGGCGTGAAGGTCGCGTTGTTCTCAGCGACGTAGGCGAGCGCGAAGTCGTGGGTCACGAGTGCGTACTGCATCACCCCCACCGCGCCCAGGATGCCCGCGAGCGCGAGTCCCGCGAAGGCCATGGCGAAGGAGCGGTTCTTCGTGCGAAGCGCGCGCAACTGGAGCAGCGCGCCAAAGAGCGCGCCCGCGAAGGCCACGTAGAGGAACGAACGACCCAACCACGTCAGGATCATCGAGTGGTTCCGTTCGGGGCCTTCACGCGCTTCGGGTGGGCCGCGATGTACGTCGCGGTGTGCTTGACCATTATCTGACTGCCGTCGAAGTGAAGCGAGGTCCGCGAGTAAAAATGTCCCACCACCACGACCGGGATGTTCGCTTGGAACAACTCCGGCGGCGAGCCGGTGGCGGCGACGAAGACCTCACGGTCCTTCGATCCCGTCAGCACGAACGAGGCGCCACTCGCGGTGCGCTCAATCGAACCGGGCTTGACGACGCCCTCTAAGCGGATGACCTCGGTGCCGATCTTCGCGCGTTGGCCTAGCGCCTGGTCCACGGTCTCGAAGTAGTTGAGCGAGTGCAGGATGCCCTGACTGAGGAGCGCGACGATCGCGACCACGAGCACCGCGATCACGCCGATCGAGCGCCAACGACTACGGCTCTTCGACTTCGGTGGTGCTACCGGGCTCAGCTCGAGTGGTTCAGCGCTTGGCACGTCGTCCTCGCCACCAGATCGACAGCGCGTAGAGCGCCAGCCCCCCAAAGGCGAACGAATAGCCCGCGTCGACGTAGCCCATTAGAGCGCGCCCTCGCGTTGGCGCGCGATCAGCGCCTGCTCGAGCGCGGCTCGCTGGTTCGTCTCACGTTCGACCTCGAGGCGGTAACGAGCGCGCAGCAACCAGAAGAACAGCAGGGTGAAACCGACGAAGCTGATCAACAAGGTCCAGGCCATCGAACCGTGGACCAGCAAGGTGCGACTGGACGTGAACACCGTCGCGCCCTGGTGCAGGGTCTTCCACCACTGGACCGAGAAGTGGATGATCGGCACGTTGATCGCCGACAAGATGGCAAAGACCGCCGAACGCTTGGCGCGCAGCGTGGGGTCGTCGTTCGCGCGTCGAAGCGCCAGGTAACCGAGCGCGAGGACCCCGAGGATCGCCGTCGAGGTGAGACGCGCGTCCCAGGCCCACCACACCCCCCACGTCGGTCGACCCCAGATCGAACCCGTGATCAAGGTGAGGATGATAAAGACGACGCTCACCTCCATCGCGCAGTGCGCGACGCGGTCCATCACCCACGAGCGAGTGCGCCGCCAGAGAAAGAGCGCGCTCGCGATGGTCGCGGTGCCAAAGGACACGTAGAGCGCCACCCAGGCGATCGCGGGGTGCACGTAGAGCAAGCGCACGAGGTTGCCTTGGATCTTGTCCGGCGGGGTCACCCACAGCCCGAGCCAGATCGTCGCCACGAGTAGGACAAGGGTCACGGGGCCCAAGAGGCGCTGGGAGAGTTGTTTGATCATGATTCCTCCAGAACACCGTAAAGGAGAATCCCGACCCCCCCGTACGCGAGGACCGCCACCAGCACGATCACCCACCATTCCCACAGACCGGCCGTGCCCAACGCGGCGCTGAACGAGCGCTCCCCGGCGATCAGAAGAGGCGCGAACGCGGGCAGGCAGAGCACCGGCAACAGGGTCGACGCGCCTTCGCCCCCGGCGGTTAAAGCGCCGTAGAGGGTCCCCGCCAGGGCCAAGGCGATGAGGGTTACGAGCACGCTGGGCAAGGCCAGAATTGCCCCGTGTAGGGCCGTATGGAGCACCAGAACGGTGCCCGCGAGCAGTACCAGCCCGCTCACCCAGAGCTCGATCGACAGCGCGAGGGCCTTGCCGAGAAAGACCCCCGCCGGGTCCAGACCCAGGGTCGCGACCGATGCCCGCGTACCCGGGGTCGCCTCGATGACCTGGCTGCGGTTGATCATGAGCAGGGCCACGAAGAGCATCACCAGGTAGAAGAGACCCGGACCCGCCGGTGAGTTCCCCGCGTGCGCGGGCCCGAGCGCGAGTCCCGCGAGCAACAGGGCCATGGCGCCAAAGGGCACGACCTGCCAGAGCAGGACCCGACTACGCAGCTCGATGCGCAGGTCCTTTTTCGCCACCAGCCAGGCGACGCGAAACATTCAGTCCTCTTTCACGCGACCACCGGCGAGGTGGATCGTTCGAAGCTCGAGGCGCGCATTGCGAAGTGGGTCGTGTGCGCTCACCACGACCGTCGCTCCAGCGTTGGTCACCTCGCCGAGTAGGTCGTCGAAGAACGTGCGGCCCTGGTCGTCGAGCGAGGCGTAGGGCTCGTCGAGGAGCCACAACTCCGCGCGGCGAAGGAGCAGCCAGGCGAGCCCGAGCCGTCGGCGCTGACCCGCGCTCAACTGCTTGGTCGTGGTGTCCGCGCGCGCGGCGAGGCCCACGCGTTCAAGGACCGCGTCGATCTCAGTCACGGGCCGCGCGAGGGCCACCGCGCAGAAGCGCAGGTTCTCTTTGACGCTCAAGTCGGCGTAGAAGGAACCCTCGTGACCGAGCCATCCCACGCGACGACGCAGCTGTCGCAGGTCGCCCGCCGCGAGGTCGACCCCGCAGACCATTCCCTCACCACTTGAGAGGGCGAGCAGTCCCCCGAGCAGACGCAACAGGCTGGTCTTTCCCGCACCGTTGGCGCCGGTGACGACGATAAGCGAGCGGGGCGACAACTCGAGGTCCACGCCGCTCAGCAGCGGGAAGCCGTTGGCGAAGGCGACGGCGCCGTAGAGACGCACGAGCGGGTCCGACATCATCAAAGAGGACTAGCCCTCGAGGGCTTCGAGGTCCGCGGCGACCATCATCTCGATCAGGGCGTAGAAGTCGACCTCGCACTTCCAGCCCAGCACGTCGCGGGCCTTGGTAGCGTCACCGACCAACAGGTCCACCTCGGCGGGGCGGATGAACGCAGGGTCCACGACGACGTACTGCTCGTAACGCAGTCCCGCCGCGGAGAAGGCCACCTCGCAGAGTTCGCGCACTGAGTGGGTCTCACCGGTCGCGATGACGAAGTCGTCGGGCTCGGGGCGCTGGAGCATCGAGGCCATGGCGCGCACGTAGTCCGCGGCGTAACCCCAGTCACGCTGCGCTTCTAGGTTGCCCAGGCGCAACTCGGTGCTGAGTCCTTTTTTGATGCGCGCGGCGCCGTTGGTGACCTTGCGGGTGACGAACTCCAAACCGCGCCGCGGCGACTCGTGGTTGAACAGGATCCCCGACGACGCGTGCAGGTCGTAACTCTCGCGGTAGTTCACGGTGATCCAGTGACCGTAGACCTTGGCGACGCCGTAGGGACTACGCGGATAGAACGCCGTCTCCTCGTTCTGGGGCACGGTGCGCACGCGACCGAACATCTCCGAGGAACTGGCCTGGTAGAAACGGATCTCGGGGTCCACGATTCGGATCGCGTCGAGCAGGCGCGTGACCCCGAGGGCGGTCGCCTCACCCGTGAGTACCGGCTGGGTCCAGGAGGCCTGGACGAAACTCTGGGCGGCGAGGTTGTAGACCTCGCGAGGCTTGAAGTCGCGCAACACGTTGATGAGTGACGCCTCGTCCATCAGGTCGCCCGAGACCAGGGTGAGCTGGTCCTGGATATGGTTGATGCGCGAGTTGTTCTCGGTCGAACTGCGCCGCACGAGACCCGCCACCTCGTAGCCCTCGCCGAGCAGCAATTCAGCGAGATACGAACCGTCTTGGCCGGTGATACCGGTTATCAGGGCACGCTTGGCCACCGCTCGTCCTCCACACCAGGGCACACCGCTGCCCGCTACCGGGCTCAAGACTACTACCGGGTGTTTCTCGGGCTTTGGGCTCGTAACCTTGGCTCGTGGCCCGTCTCGTCGTCGTGAGTTTTCGCCTCGGCGGCACCGACGGCGTCTCGATCGAAGCCGCCAAGTGGTGTGCCGCCTTTCGAAGCCTCGGTCACGTCGTTACGACCGTGGCGGGCGACGGCGACTGTGACGTGCGACTCCCCGGACTCGCGATCGGCGCCAACGACGCGCCTTCGTTTCCTGCCTTGACGAGAGCCCTGGGTGACGCGGACCTGGTCGTGGTGGAGAACCTTGCCTCGCTGCCGCTCAACGTGGCGGCGCGCGCCGTGCTCTACCAGGCTCTCGCGGGTCGACGCGCCTTGTTTCACCACCATGATCTACCCTGGCAGCGCGAGCACCTCGCCCACCTGGGTGGACCCCTCGACGCTCCCGGCTGGGGACACGTCGCGATCAACCAACAATCGGTCGACGAACTTCGCCAGCGCGGCATCGAGGCGCAACTCGTCTACAACTCCTTTGACTGCGATCCGCCGCGTGGCGAACGCGACGCCACGAGACGCGCGCTGGGTCTCGGAACAGAACGGCTCGTCGTGATGCCCACGCGCGCCCTGGCGCGAAAGAACGTCGCGGGAGCCATAGAACTCTGCGACCAGGTCGGCGCCGTGCTCTGGTTGCTCGGTCCGAGCGAAGACGGCTACGAACCCGAACTCGAAGCACTACTCGGCGACTCTGACGTGCGGGTCCTGCGCGGCCTGGGCGATTCGAACATCCACGACGCCTACGCGGCGAGTGACCTCGTGGTGATGCCCTCGACCTGGGAGGGCTTCGGCAACCCAGTGCTCGAGTCGGTCACCCACGCGCGGCCCCTCGCCCTCAACTGGTACCCGGTCGCCCTCGAGATCACCCAGCACGGCTTCACGTTCTTTGGACTGGACGAGGTGGCAGCGATCACGTCGTTCCTCGAGGACCCCGACGAGACACTGTTCGAAAGGAACCTCGTGGTCGCCCGGCGCGACTTCAACTTGGTCGATTTGGCCCCGCGACTGGGTCGAATCCTCGAGGGTCTAGGCGTTCGTTCATCTCCAGTAATGTCGTCATAATGGTGATCACCGACGACCGTCCCCAGCACGGCGAGCGCCGCGAACTCCTCTTGGCGGTCGCGAAGAAAGTCTTCGCCGAGCGTGGCTTCCAGGCGGCGACCATGGACGACATCGCCAAGGAAGCGGGCTTCACCAAGCCGATCCTCTACCAGTACTTCGAGTCCAAGACCGACCTCTACCACGAGATCGTCACCGTGACCGCACAGAAACTCATCGACAAACTCGCCAGCGCGGTGTCGATCGCCGATACCCCGCGCGCCAAGATCGAGGTCGCCTTCAAGGTGTACTTCGACATGGTCGTCAGCGAGACCGACGCCTTTCGCATCCTGTTCATCCATTCGCACGAGGGCTCGACGTCGGGTGACCTGCGCAACGTCGAATTGACCCTGGTCTCGTTCCTCGAACCCTTCATCGACATCTCGATCAGCAAGGAACACCGTCGCCAGCTCGCCGCGGGCGTCGTGGGCATCGCCGAAGGCGCGGCGGTCGTCTGGCTCGTCCAGCAGGATGCGAAGGGTTGGCCCGCGCCCGAGCCCGAGGAGTCGAGTCGACTCGCCGCGCGCATCGCCACGCTCGCGTGGGGTGGTCTGCGCGCCGTCCAGCGCGACTAGTCCCCGACAATCGTCACGAAGGCCTGCGCTAACTCCCAAAGTGTCCGGGCGCACGCTCGGTACGTCGCGTCGTCACCACCAGCCGGATCTTCGACGTCAAAGCTCGCGTCGGGTTCCATGGCAACCACCGTCGCGAGTTGCTCGGCGAAAGGATTGTCGAGGGGCGCGAAGCGCACGAACTGGTGCAGGGAGACAGCTTTGTTGGCGTGCGCGGCGAAGTGACGTCGCACGAACTTGACGTGGTCGGCTTCGGCACAGAGTAGGACGGTCGCCCACTCCACGTCCTCCTCGTCCACTTGATGACTGCGGTGGGCGCCGTAGTGGTGCTCGCCCAGTTCGTCGACCGATAACAACGCGTCGCGAGTGCGTCCGCTCATCGCCGAGCCCTCAATGACGTGGGTACCGGCGCTTCGTAGGTGCCAGTGCGCGTCGTTGCTCGCACTGAGCGTGCTCAACATGTGACCGAGCATCACCGAACGCGCGACGTTGCCCGTGCAGAGCGTCACGACGCGAAGCGACAGCGCAGACGAAGGGGAAGACCTCAATTTTTCACCTCGAACACCTGACTTAGTAGGGCTTGCTCAAGCCGGCGAACATGGGAAAGTGTTCCACGTTGCAGGTGATCAAGTTGCTGGCACTGACCATCGCCGTCGCGGCAATCGC
>PKZO01000016.1:6582-11552 GCA_003133125.1 Acidimicrobiaceae bacterium
GCTTCAAGCAATGCTTGGGCGCCGGCGTGGCCCTGAAGGTAGTCAATAAGAACCGAGGTATCGATAAGGGCTGTCACGAGTTGCGAGCTACGAGACGCGAGCGCGAACGCAGCCGCTCGACCGTCGCGGCGCCATCCTCGTCGCGATCAGACCACGTACCAAAAGATTGACGCATGAGTACGAGGTCGTCACTGCTCGAACGCGATGTGCCGTAGGTCTTCTCGACCGCCTCTCGAATGAGAGCCGCGATGGACTTACCCGTGCGTGAGGCCTCGTCATCAAGTACTCGGCGCTCGTCGGCGCTCAGCGAGATCTGGGTCCTTTGCATGATGTAGGTATACATCACTTCGGTCGCCTCGACCTCTAGTGAACGGACAAACTCCGGCAATCGAACGAAGCGTCCCGAGCGCGATATTAATCAATCAGTCAGTCCGATGAGCCTGGGCAAGAGCTCGAAACTACTGGTTGCGGATCCCCGAGATCGCCCGACTGATCACGAGACGCTGGATCTCCGAGGTCCCTTCGAAGATCGTGTAGATACTGGCGTGACCTACATGTCACCTAATCAAGGGCTTTCTTCAAGAAGACTGGACCCAGGAATAAGCGCCAAATGAGCCATTGAGGTCCGTAATGGGCCGGTTCCGCATCCTTAATGTGTGTCTCCCGCGTGCGTTGCCGCTGTTCTGGCGCGTTGAACCCTCGACAATCGCACCCATCACGAATGTTCGCCCGACCTCAACGCGGCCACAAAGATTGCGACAGCTGCAGCAGCGTCGTTGGCGAGAACGTCGAAATCAAGGTCCGGATGTAAATCCATCATTGTCGTTGCGTACGCCACACTGCCCTGCGCGGCCGCATCGACGAAGTTTGCCGACAGTTCCCCAATAGCCGTTTCAGTTGCAGCGACGAGGTCCTTGCCAAAACGATCGACCGTGAGCCGAGCTGCTTCGAACGGTCCGCCGCCATCATTGTGTAAGAGAACGAACGCGATGTCGTACCAATCTTTTGGAAGGTTTCGACCCTGAGCAGCATGCGTCTTCGCCAAGAGATACGCCGGCAGTGTGGCGACTCGCAGCCGCACCGTCGCCATCCGATCGCCAACTGTCGACGTAATTGTGTGCAGCGTCCAATCCTTCGCCGCGAAACCAGTACCGCGAAGGTTGAGCGCACCAAGCGACTCGCAGCCGTCAAAAGACACGGTGGCGTGGTCGGCGACGTCGTCCAAGTCGACAAGAAATTCGATCTTGACAACCAACCCCGGCTCGGTCTCGTCTCGCCAGCGCCACACTCTTTGCGGGTCAGGCGTGAAGCCGCAGTCCTTGAGAGCACGCTCCATTCGCTCGCTGTTGACTGAACCGCCTTGAATCTCCAGATCCACCTGAACGTCGACGTCGGTCGTGCCTTGGTGCGAACTAGCCGCAGTACGGCACAATAGATCTGGGACTAATCCACCGAGCAAGACGAATTCGGGGACGTCGCCGTATGCGCGCACCAGCCGGACGAGTGCCCTCTGCGCAAGGTCGCGCGCCCGTCGACTACGAATGGGGTCCGACATCAACCGTCTCTCTCAAATGATGGGCGGCTTCTGCTGATCGCCCGCCGACCGCCTTCAGATCGGCGTAGACACGGGCCGGAAGTGCCAGGTGAATCCCGCTAACGACTGGGCCCTTCGCGCTCATCGACGTGGGAAGCGATCGCACCTCAATGAGCTGACCGCGGTCGACGACTCGTCCTCCAAGAACGTCCGCCAAGTGATCGGGATTGGCGAACAGGTCGTCGTCGACGTAGAGCTCGACGACCGTGACGTCCGAGAGGTACGGGGCTAAGAGAATCGAGGCGGCAGCACCGGTGACTGCCCAGGACTGCGAATGGTGATTGAGCGCGGGACCGATCTCGGACTCGAACGCTTCGAACGGGTCTCTCCACAGCCGGTGGATGCGAATCACACGTTGCGAGAGACGAAGCATTGCTGCAGCCGCTGCGTACCCGTCGACGAAGGCATCGTGGTCGACGACAGACCGGGCCGATCCCCTGCCTCTCGTTGCCTGCGACCGATGCAACAGCCCTAACTTCTCCATTCGAGCCAGGGCGTTCGCAGAGGCCCCGCGAGAGATACCAGTCGCAGTTTCAATTGCTTCAACGGTCGGAGTCACGCCGGCAAGAACAGCTTCAGCTGCAGCGAGCATCGTCCGAGTCCATTTGATTCGAGCTTCTGTCTTGACCTGACGTGTTCGAGCTTCGCGAACGATGATAAGTCCAGTCGAGAGGCTGACGTTAGCGTCGCCACTCTCGTCCACCCAGCCTCGCTGATGAGCCAAGAGCCAGTCCTTTGCGCCGCGCGAGAGTTGCTTTGCGAAGACGACCTCAACGTCAGGCACGGCTGCGGTCAGGCGTTCTACGTCCGCGGGCCATCCTTCGCCGGCCCATCCCGCGAGAAATCGATGCTCCGCCGAGCCCGCGTGAATCATGACGTGGAAGGTTGGTGCGGCCTGCGCCCGTGCCGGTTTTACGGCGACGCGGACCCCTCGGGGCAGCACGGCGGTGGCGGCATTTCGCACACTCGTTTCGAGGTCTCGTGTCCCAGTCATACTTCAGAATATATCATACTTCACTGGTCCAGTGAAGTATTAACAGACATGAAGTATTTTGAAGACCGTGCCCCGCTGGGTCTTCGGGGACCATGAAGGCACGCGATCCTTACACGTCACGGCCGTCCGCGGTCCGACCTTCGTCACGGACCGACCAATTCACAATCTCATCTGGGAGGGCCTGCCAGGGCCCGAGCGTTAATTCCCGTGAAGCGCGACCAGAAGGACTCATTCATCGGCACGGTCCCAACTTCGGTCCGTCAGGACCGCTTCTTGCCGTATGTTCCCGAGTTCCGTCGCGCCCGAACCCCACGGATAAGTTAGAGCCCGCCAGAAGCGCGATCTGGGTCCTTTGCATGATGTAGATATACATCACTTCTGTCCCCTCGACCTCTAGTGAATGGACAAACTCCGCCAATCGAACGAGAAGTCCCGAGCGCGAAGGCAATCAATCAGTCAGTGCGATGGGCCTGGGCAAGAGCTCGAAACTACTGGATGCGGATCCCCGAGATCGCCCGACTGATCACGAGACGCTGGATCTCCGAGGTCCCTTCGAAGATCGTGTAGGTCCTATAGGCGCGACCGTAAGTACTGGTCACGGGACCTTTCGAAGGGAGATGGACCCACAAATGAGTGCAATAGACTCAGTTGGGACCAAGTTGAGTCGGATTCCAGACCCCATTAACTGGGTCTCGCAAGAGCATCGCTGTAAGGCGTAGGAGCATTTCGGAGATGCGATAGCGTTCAATTTCTTAAATCGGCGGACCGACTGAGGTACTGCAGAACAGCCTTTATACGGGGGTAAATGAAGTATTGAAGTCACAATATACTGCAAGATACCCTATATACGGGGTATAATGCAGTTGTGCCGCGACTCTCACCTCTTACTCGCCTTCAAGAACTAGCCCAGGATCAGTGGGGCCTCATCACGCGCAGGCAGATGGTGGCTTGCAGCATTGGCCAGACAACCATTGAACGCCTCTCGGCGAAAGGAGGCGTGCTCGAACGAGTGGCCACAGGCATCTACCGCATTGTTGCTGCGCCAGTCCCCGACCATCTAGACCTCCGCGCTGCGTGGCTTCAACTAGCACCGGAAACACCCGCGTGGAATCGAACGCCCGACCAAGGAGTAGTTTCGCACCGCTCTGCGGCATCCATGTACGGAATCGGTGACCTGCCTGCGGACTCTCAGGAATTCACGCTACCGCGGCGACGACAGGCTCGACGATCCGACGTTCGAATCCACGTCCGAAAGCTGGCGCTCGAGGAATGGGTCAATGTCAAAGGACTTCCAGTGACAAGACCTTCGCGAATTGCCTCCGACCTCCTTTGGGATGATGAAGATCCTGAAGCGGTAGGACATCTGATCGCGGAGTCGATCCGCCTCGTCTTCGACTATCCCGGCACGTTCGCTGACCAACTTGCTCCCCACGCTTCTCGCTTTGGCCTTCGCAAGCAAGATGGCCTTGGACTCCTTCGGTGGCTGCTCGATCTCACTAAAGATAAAAGCACGCCAAAGTGGATGGCCGAAGCCAGGGCCCACCTCGACCGAACCAATCAATTGGCTACCGCTCCATGAGTGCCCGTGAACGATACGCCACTCCGGCAGCGTTTCGACGCGCTCTCACCGATAGGTTGAAGGACACGTCCAAGCGATCCAACTGGACCATTCAGCAGCTCCAGCGCCAAGTTGCTTACGATCGGCTTCTCGAGCGTCTCTACATTGTCGACGACGGTTGGATAGTCAAGGGTGCGACAGCTCTTCTCGCGCGCGATCTTGGCGTTCGAGGGAGTCTCGACGTCGATGTATATCGAGCGGTTGCACAGAATGTCGCGGAAGCCGATTTGAGAAGGGCAGCAGAAATCGATCTTGGCGACTGGTTTTTATTCACCGTGGGAGCTGCCGCTCCAATCGGGAACAACAGCCTCCGGTTCCCAGTCGTCGCAATTATGGGTACAACCACTTGGGTTGAGTTTCACGTGGACTTGTCCGGCACCGATCTCCGTTTGACGGGGCGTCTCGAAGATGTGCCTGCGATCGCCCGAGGGTTAATACCTTCTGTCGAACAAAGGGGATACCGCGTGTACCCACTGGTGGACCACGTCGCCGACAAAGTGGCCGCAACCTACGAGCGACACGGCGCATCGGAGAATCCATCAACTCGCTACCGAGATCTCGTGGACCTCGTAGCAATTGCTACGGGCGCGTCAATCGACGCACAATCTCAGAGCAACGCCCTTCGTTCAGAATTTGAACGAAGGAATCTCGTGCTACCTAAGACATTTGATGTTCCAGATAGAGGTCTCTGGGAGCGAGGTTACGCAGCCGAAGTGAGCAAGTCAATGCTCACCACCGCATTGACCTTGGAAGATGCCCTTGTC
>PKZO01000024.1 GCA_003133125.1 Acidimicrobiaceae bacterium
GACGCCTCGTCATTCGCGGTTCTGGCGGGCTCGACCATCACGAATACGGGCTCGTCGGTGATAGCGGGCGACATCGGGTTGGCGCCAGGCTCGGCCCTCATTGGCTTTCCGCCAGGGATTGACGCTGGCACTACTCATATCGCGGACGCGTTGGCCCTCGCGGCGGAGAACGCCACTACGTCCGCCTACAAAGTTGCAGCAAGTGAGACGCCCTTTACCACCGTGGTGAGTGGTGACCTCGGAGGATTAGAACTTAGTCCCGGCGTCTACAACTACACCAGTGGACTCTCTCTGACCGGCAACGTCACTCTAAACGGCGGCGGCAATCCTGACGCAGTCTTCATTTTTCAAGCGGGTTCATCTCTCGTTACTGCATCGAGTAGCACCGTAACGCTCGAGGGCGGCGCTCAAGCTTGCAACGTCTTTTGGCAAGTTGGCAGTTCGGCGACCTTAGGTACCTCGACCACCTTCGTGGGAACGGTGCTCGCGCTCGCATCGGCGACGCTTAATACCGGTGCAACCCTCAACGGGCGCGTGCAGGTCCAAACGGGTGCGGTGACACTCGATGACAACACCATCACAGTTCCCACCTGCTTGGCATCGGCGACGACGACCACACTGACCGGGGGAACAACCACCGCGACGACGCCGGGACCAACAGGCACAACGCCGGGATCAACAGGCACGACTCCTCCCGGAACAACCGTCACGACTCTTTCGGGAAGCCACCATCCAGTGACGACCACCACGGGACCGAAGATCCCCAAGGGTGCACCTAAGACCGGCGAAGGCGGCACCGCGGCCACGGGCCTTTCGCCACTCATATTGCTCGGCTTCGGCGCCCTTGGTCTCGGTTCGCTGATGGGCAGTGTCGCACTACGAACACGCAAGCACCGCCAGAGCGAAAACGCACGGTCTAGCCATGACCAGTCGAGGTAGTTCGCCGCGCCACTCGTAGCGGGAGCACGTCACTTGGGTCGCTTCCATTGGGTTGCTCGTCGGTAGCGCCGTCGCTTTGTTGAGCCTGGGGAGCCCCTGGAAAAGGTCAGGTCGTCATCTCGAGCCAACAAATCTGGACGCTCATGGATATCCCTGGACGTTCAGGAAACACTCTCAAGGTGCCGGGATCGAGACCCGGGCGGCNNCCAAGACCAGGCGCACCAAGACCGAACACTTTAGCCAATGTCGTCAAGCTTCACGCCGTGGCGTGCCATAGCGAATATGCGAACGTACCGCTGCCAGCGAATTGCCCATCTGGTGCGACGTCGGGCTGAGGGCGGGCAGCCAAAGTGATGCGCGTGTTTGCGCGTGCAGTGATGTTCAGTCCAATTCGATGATGCAGCAGCGAATTTGAGCGATTTTCGATCGTCTCTCATGCCAAGTCTCCTAGGGAAAAAAGTTGTCACCTAGGGTCTGGAGCGACGCTTGCACCTTATCGCGCAAATCAAAACTCGGACCATAAAGTTCGCGTACTAGCACGCAGCTTCGACCCCGGCACACTGGCCAGGATCGGTCGACAAGATTCTCCACCGAGTACGCCACTTCTTGACTGAACCCTGCGCCACGGTCATTCACGCCACCTTCACGTGAGTGACCACCGGGCTCTACCAAGGAGAGAGCACGGACGCTGGGCGCCCAGAACAAGGAAATTCCGCTAGAACACTACGATTTTAACTCGAGCAGAATCTCTACAATCATCGATTTGCTGGTGCTGGCCTAAAGCACCGAGCCCCAATCCAGCTCGTCAAGAATCGCGGCAACGCGCTGGAGGAAGCGTGCCGCGTAGGCACCGTCGACCGCCCGGTGATCGAAGGTCAGGGCGAGCATGCCCTTGGAGTGAATTGCGACCGACTCCTCCCCCTCGTCGTTGGTCACCACCGTGGGTCGCCGGGTGACGCCATCGGTCGAAAGGATGGCGACCTGTGGTTGATTGATCACCGCGCCAGTGATCAGTGTTCCAAAGGGGCCCGGATTGGTGATGGTGAACGTGCCCCGCGCGTAGTCATCCACGCCCAATGTCGAGTCCCTCGCGCCCTTCGCCACGTTGTTGATGGACTTGGCAAGGTCTCGAAGGTTGAGTTGGTCGGCCGACCTGATCACCGGCACGACGAGACCCTCGTTATTGAGATCGACCGCAATTCCAAGGTTGATCCTTCGATGCACGACCAACTCGTCATGACCCACCGACGCATTGAGGTAAGGGAATTCGCGCAGCGCCAAGAGGCTCGCCATGGCGTTAAAGGGCAGGTACGTGAGCGAAAATCCCTCTTCTTCCTTAAAGTTTGAACCGTCGCGTCGACGCACACGCTCGACTTGCTCGTAATCGACTTCTCGAACCATCAACGTGTGTGCCGAAGTGGCCTTCGAGCGCACCATGTGTTCGGCGGTGACCTTTCGAATCCTCGTGAAGGGCACGATCTCGTCGTCGTCAGCGCTCCGCTCGGGCTCCGGCTGACCCTGTGCAATGTGCTCTTCCACGTCGTGACGCGTGAGACGACCGTTAGGACCTGATGGCGCAATGGACGTCGCATCAAGCGAATGCTCTTCGAGGAGACGGCGAACGACGGGCGACTGTGTGCTCGACATTGGACTCGCGAGCGACGTACTTGCGACGTGGCGTTCGACGTCATCCTTGGTGATGCGCCCACTAGGCCCAGTGCCCGTCACCTCGGACGCGTCAAGTCCGTGCTGGGCCAACAATTTTCGCACCACCGGCGAAAGCGAAACCGAACCACTTGGCGCCATTTTCACCGTGCCGTCAGCGCTCTGAGGCGCGACACGACCAGGAGCAGGCGAAGGGGCTGACGGAGGAGTCGAAGTGGGTGGTGCGTCGTTCTCACTCGTGATCACCGCAAGCACCGTGCCGACATCGACTGTCTCACCCTCGGCGACGAGGATCGCCGACAACACGCCCGATGCCTGGGCTGGAATCTCGCTGTCCACTTTGTCAGTGGACACCTCGAATAATGGCTCGCCCTTAACTACCGCGTCGCCAGGTCGCTTGAACCACTTCGCCACCGTGCCTTCGGCGACGGTCTCGCCGAGTTGCGGCATCTTGACGTCGCTCATGGTGAAGTTCCCTTCCTAAACGGGGCTTGACAACACCCAGGTGTTAGGCAACACTAAACGAAATGTTAGTCTCTATGAAACATAGGCGACCGAACCGACACCAGGTGGTGTGGCAGAGGTCGGCGCCGTGCGGTATGGAGTCATGAGGAGGGCAATGGCAACGAAGGAAGCGAAGGCGCCGGCGACGCTGGATCTAGAGACGCGACTTCACATGTATCGCACCCAGGTGGCGCTTCGCCAATTCGAGACGAGAGCGTACGACCTCTTCTTAGAGAACTACGTCAAGGGAACAAGCCACCTCTCGATCGGCCAAGAGGCGATCGCGGCGGGAGTCGCCGAAGCAATGCGTCCCACCGACTGGACCTTCGCCACCTATCGCGGACACGCGCACACACTGGCGCGCGGTGTACCAATGACGCCCGTCTTCGCCGAACTCATGGGCCGCGCGAACGGTCTCATGGCCGGCAAGGGCGGATCGATGCACCTGACGAGCGTCGAACACGGTGTCATGGGTTCGTACGCAATCATCGGCGCACACCTGCCGATCGCCTGTGGCGCCGCGTGGAGTGCACAGTATCGCGGGACCGATCAGGTAGCGGTCTGCTTCTTTGGCGACGGCACCACCAATATCGGGGCATTCCACGAGGCACTCAACTTTGCCGTGATCTGGTCGTTGCCCGTGGTCTTTTGGTGCGAGAACAATCTCTGGATGGAGTACACGCGCACGAGCGAGGTAACCGCCGTCGTGAACCCCGCCGCCGACCGCGCCAGCGCCTACGGACTCGAGTCGATCATCGTCGACGGCAACGACGCCGACGCTGTCTACCAAGTCGCCTGCGACGCCGTGGAGCTCGCGCGAGCGGGCGGCGGACCAAGTCTCATCGAAGCTAAGACGTACCGGCACGGTGGGCACTCACGTGCCGACCCTGGTAAGTATCGTCCCGACGAGGAGATCGCGGAGTGGATGCAGCGTGACCCCCTTCCGCTCTATCGCACGCGACTTCTCGAGGCGGGCGTCGCCGAAGAGGAGCTCGCCGCAATCGACGAGTCGGTACGCCTCGAAGTGGAGTTGGCAACCGAAGAAGCGAAGGCGGGTCCCATACCCGGCGAGGATCTCTTATTAAAGGATGTATGGGCTGACGGAGGTGCAGCATGGCGCAACTGACGTACCGCGAGGCAATCGCGAGGGGCATCGCCCAAGAGATGCGCCGCGACCCGTCCGTCGTGATGCTGGGCGAGGACGTGGGCGCGGCGGGCGGGGTCTTTAAAGGCACCGTGGGTCTGCTCGAGGAGTTCGGCGATGTACGCGTGCGTGACACGCCCATCAGTGAGCAGGCGATCCTCGGAGCCGCGATGGGTGCCGCCATGACGGGGCTGCGTCCGATCGCCGAGATCATGTTCGCCGACTTCTTCGCGGTCTGTTGGGACATCGTCGCCAACGAGATCGCCAAGAGTCGCTACATGACCAACGGTCAACTGTCCTTTCCACTGGTGATCCGTTCGGGCAACGGAGGCGGTCTGCGTTTCGGCGCCCAGCATTCCCAGGCGGTCGAGAACTGGGCCATGATGATCCCCGGGCTCAAGGTCGTCGTTCCCGCGAACGCCCTCGACGTGGTGGGCCTCATGGCGGCGTCGGTGCGCGACAACGACCCGGTCATCTTCCTCGAGGCGAAGGGCCTCTACGCCACGAAGATGGAAGTGCCCGACGGCGAGATCGTCGACACCCTGGGCTCGGCGAAGGTCGTGCGAAAAGGAACCAACGCCACCATCGTCGCACTGGGCATGATGGTGCCTCGAGCCCTCCAAGCGGCCGAGGAACTCGCCGCTAACGGCATCGACTGCACCGTGGTCGACGTTCGTTCGCTCGTACCCCTCGACACCGCCACGATTCTGAGCGAAGTCTCCGCGACGGGACGACTCTTCACGGTCGAAGAGAACCCGAGGCTCTGCGGCTGGGGAGGCGAACTGGCTTCGATCGTCGCCGAAGAGCTCTTCTATGACCTCGACGGGCCCATCGTGCGTATCACGACTCCGCACATCCCTCTGCCGGCGGCTGACGTGTTAGAGGATCTGGCGATTCCGTCAGTCGAACGCATCGTCACGACGGTTCACAAGTCAATGAACTCCTAGGAGTTCACCACTGGTCGTCACGCCGAAGTAGGCGCAATATCAGGATCGTGACCGTGGGCCCGTTGCAGACGAGGCAGCAACGCCGCGAAGTCGACGTCGGCGTAGCCATCGAGGGCGTCTTCGACCAGCGAGGAGACGAGCGCCACCGTGGGCAAGGTCAACTCAGCCTCATCGGCCAGATCGAGCGCAAGACGCAAGTCCTTGGCGAGTAGCGCCGTAGTGAACGTCGCCGCGTAGTTACGCTCATTAAGCCCTTCGGTCTTGTAGCGCACGAAGGGCGAACCCAGCACCGACTGGCCGAGCACGCCGAGGAACGTGGCGCGGTCGAGCCCGTAGCGCTCGGTGAGTAGCACGAGTTCAGCGAGCAGCTCGGTGGTGATCGCGAGGCCGGCGTTGATGGCGAGCTTCACCAGCCGCGACCGCTCGCCGTCGCCCACGTACAGCACCGTCGGGCCAATCGCCGAGAGGAGTTCACCCGCGCGTTCGAATACCGGTTCGGGTCCCGACACCACCAACGTCAGATTGCCCGCCGCGAGCACGAGGGGGTTTCCACTCACGGGCGAGCGAAGATACGCCACGCCCACGCTCGACGCGGCGATGGCGATCTCCTCGGACACTTTGGGTGAGACCGTGGACATATCGACGAGAAGTCCGTCCTCCACTGGCGCGCTGAGCACACCCTCGGGCCCGCAGCACACCGTGCGTAGCGCGGCGTCGTCCGCGACGAAGGTGATCACGACCTGCACGTGAGTCCATAACCCGACGAGCGTGGTGAGGAGATGGGCGCCTAATCCGTACAAGACCGAAAGGTCGCGAGATGACCGGTTCCAAACGAAGACCTCATAGTCCTGCTCGAGCAGCCTCGCCGCGAGCGCGCGACCCATATTGCCCATGCCGAGTACGCCAACCGTGGGCTTCGCGCTCGAAGTATTCAGACCTTCGACCACGCGCGACTCTTCGATACCGTCTAGTCGCCGGGCGTCCAGCGGTCCTGGACGAACCAGACCGCGCGCACCGGCGCTGGTCCGTCATTCCAGAATCGGTGGGGCGTCATTGGATCAAAGGTCAGCGAATCACCGGGTCCGAGCACGAGATCCTCCGAGCCAATGCGTGCGCTCAGCGTGCCCTCAAAGATCAACGCGAACTCTCGGCCGCTGTGATGAACGAACTCGTTCTGAGGTGCCGAACTCGAGCCAGGCGGATACGTAACTTCCATGAATTCGTTGTTGCGCTCGGGCGTGGGAGTCAGCAACTCCCAACGCACGCCGTGATCGAGATTGATCGCGAGCCGCGTTTCTTTGTGCTGCACATTCGATCCAGACACAGCCCCGATGCGAATCCCCTGCGCCCCGGTGTTCCCGAGACCGGCTTGGAACGCCTTGGAACTCTTGGGATTCTCGACGTCGTCTCGCGCCTCGAACATCGAGTCGACCGTGATGCCAAGGACGCTGGCGATCGAGTACAACGTGTTGACCGACGGATTCGCCTTATCGCGCTCGATCTGGGAGATCAAACTCGCCGAGCAATTCAAGTGACGGGCCAGTTCGCGTACACCGTAGCCACGGGCCACTCGCGCCACACGAATCTTTGCCCCGAGCGTCGTCGCATCCACTTCGTCGCCGCCCATCAGGGGGTCTGCATTCATCGCCCAACTATCCGATCACGCTCACTGTGCAATGAATATTAACAGTCGCGAACCAGCCGCTCCCCGGTCACGGCTGATCATTGTGACCACCTTCGTCAAACCAGATTGCCTCCACCGGCTCGTTACCGACGTTCGCCAGACGGTGAGGCGTGCTCGAGTCATAGGAGATCGCGTCGCCCGCTCTCATGAGGAAGGTCTCGAAGCCCAGTGTCACCTCGAGCAACCCGCGAAGGACGTAGCCGCACTCGGTACCTTCGTGGCGGATGAGCAGCCCTTCACTATTGGAACTTCCCCCCACGTCGTAACGCACAAAAACGAAATCGAAGTCGGCCTTCGATGTCGACGAGAGCCTCTCCCAGGTCACGCCAGAATCGAGAACGATGCGTCGTCGCTGCGAAGGCGACACGACGGGCGAACGACGCCCTCGCTCAGCGCGCGAGCGACCTTTCGGCGCCCCTTCGTCGGTCCCTTGAGTCTCGGCCGATCGAGCGAAAAGACTGGCGCTCTGGGACATCGCGCCACCCACTTCCTCAGTCGACTCAACCTCATGGACGGTTTCGGGCTCCACGTCGAAAACGTCGTCAATCGACATCTCGAGCGCCGTGCAGATGGCGTAGAGCGTCGCGACCGATGGTTGCGCCTTGCCGGTCTCGAGTTGTGAGATAAAAGACGCCGAGACGTTGAGGTCACGGGCGAACTGGCGTAGAGAGATGCCCAACGACTCGCGGCGAGCCCGCAGGCGTCGTCCCACCGCACCCGAACCGTTGTGCTCGCTCGCAACCGCCGACGGCGTTTGCTCTGGCGCCACGTCGCTCGCGGTGACCCCAGTAGCCGGGCGCTTTAGGCGAACGCGCTCGCCGGCGTCTCCCGAGGTTCGTCCCTTAACGGCCATTGCGGGCCCTCTCGTCTCGTCTGTTTCGCCGGTCGACTTCGACCAGCGTTCAATCGTCTCATTCCCTGCGTGAAATCTAACGCTCCCCGTGCAGTTTCTGGGCCAAATGCTCCCATTCACGACTGAAACGGTACGAGTGCTGTACGGGAGGTTGCGGGGCCTGTAGTTCGATCCAACGCACGAGCCCCTTGCTCCGGTTCTCGAAGCCGTGGTCGGCCCCGACCCCCGCCCACAGTACGTCGCCCGGATGCAGTACCAATTCATCGCCGTCAACCAAGGCGTGCACTTCGCCCTCGACGAAAACGTAGGTCTCTTCGAAGGGATGGTCGTGGGGGTGCGCAATCGCCGTTGGTTGGTAGTCGACGACGAACATGGTGTGCAACTGCGCTCCCACGCGTTGGTCAATGAGCATGCGCACCCCAATGCCGCTGTAAGCGAGCAGCGCGGTCGCCATGCTGGGCGAGGTCGTCGGCGCGTTCACGTCAGTGCCGCCCGCGAGAGCGCGCAGGTCCATCGACGCGGCGTCAAAGCGCACCGCGTGGTGATTGCGCGGATCACGGACGTCGGGTAGTTCGGCGTCGAACTCCTCCATCTTCTCCCTCGTGAAGAACGTGTCCTGGCGCCGACCATCTTCGAGTTCGGAAGGCGAGTTCACGAGCAGCCAGCGAACCGGTTCGTCGAACGAGTGAAGACTGTAGGTCGTGCCAATGGGGATCACGACGCAGTGATCCGTTGACAACAGCGTCGTCGCGCCCTGCATGGTCAGAGCGAGACGTCCCGAGAACACGTACATGCTCACCTCAAAGGAGTGCACGACGGGCTCAACGAAACCGCGCGGTGCTAGGTGACCAATGGATACACCCATATGGGGTGATCCGGTCGATCGGTTGATCAGTCGCTGTTCGGCGTAGTGCTCGCACGAACCCAGGTAGTGCAGTGGCGTGGTCGCCAACCCGTCGTCAATCTTAGTGACGTAGTACATAGGACCTCGCTATTTCTGGTTCTTCATCAGGAGTATTGATCGCGCCCGCCGCCTTCATTTCAGGAGCCACCCACCATCCATGGCCAGGTTCACGCCGTTGACGCCAGTGTTGTCTAACAAGAACTGCACCGAGTCGACAATCTCTTGCATGGTCACGAGGCGCCCGAGTGGTGTACGCGCGATGACGTTGCTGTTGTCCTTACCTTCCCAGAAAGGACTGTCACCGATGATCCCCGGGTGCACGGCGTTCACGCGCACTGGCGCGAGTTCACTCGCGAGCGTGTGCACGAGTCCCATAACGCCACCGTTCACCGTAGATACGGTGGTCGAACCTGGGTACGGACGTTCCATGGCGAGCCCACCGAACAATACGATTGACGTCCGCAGCGTGAACCGGTCGTGCAGTACGTGAACGGTCTCGGTGTAGCCAACGAGCTTCAACGTGACGAGACGAATGGCTCCACGAATGTCGTAGTTGGCAACACTGTTCGCGTCGCGTTCGATCGCCGAGATAACGAGGTCGTCGACCTCTTCGACGCTCGAAAGGGCGCTCGCAATAGACTCGGGATCGCTGAGGTCGAGCGCAAGCGGTGTCGTTCCCAGACCGATCTCGTGCGCGGCGGCCTGAGCGGAGTCCATTGTTCGACCGGTCAAGTACACGTGACCGCGTTGGGCGAGGGTCTTCGCGACTTGCATCCCAATGCCGGCGGTGCCGCCCACCACGACCGCGGTGCGCCCATCCTTCGTCTGCGACGTTGTCACGCCTGTCCCCCTCGTTCTCGTTGTTCAGTTCTGTCGAACATATCTCATCTCGGTGTACGGCGCGACCCGTCACTCGGGTTCGTGGCGACGAGATGGTAGCTTCTGGGCGAACCGACGGCGGCGAGAATTCGCCAAGCTGGCGAAAAGGCTTGCGGGAAACGAAGACCGGTCAGAAGCGAGCCTCTTGGCGCGACGGCGTACGTCACTTGCGCACTTCTCGCGCCTGGCGACTGCGTCGAGGTCAGTACCGCGAAATGGCTCATCCGTAAAGTGGGCCTTGACAATCTGCTCCCGGTGTTACAATCCGCTGAACACTCGACGAGTTCGATTTGGGGGGAACAATGAGCAAGGGTCCAGTGAGTTCGACGGGAGCGTCACTCGAGAACGGCAGGCCGATCGTCTTTCGACATGGCCTGGTGCTGACGATGAACAACGCCACTGAGGTACTGCACGACGCCGACGTACTGGTTGTCGACGGGGTCATCAGCGCCGTCGGTCCGCGACTCGAGGCGCCCAACGACGCACTCGAGATTGACGCGCGCGGCGGCATCATCATGCCCGGGATGATCGACACGCACCGGCACATGTGGCAGACCGCGATGCGCGGCTACGGCGCGGACTGGACCCTCTCGCAATACTTCGTGTGGTACTACCTCCAGCACGGCAAGACCTTCCGTCCCCAAGACATCTACGCGGGCAACCTGCTCTCAGCAATCGAAGCCATCGACGCCGGCGTGACGACGACCGTGGACTGGTCCCATGGTCTACAGACCGTCGAGCACGCTGACGCGGCGGTCGACGCACTCGAGGAAGTACCGGGGCGCTTCGTCCTCGCGTACGGCAACATCCAGGCGGGCCCCTGGGAGTGGTCCGCCAGTCCCGAGTTCCGCGACTTTCACCGCCGACGCATCGACGGGCGCGGCGACATGCTCGGCTTCCAGATGGCCTTTGACGTCACGGGCGATCCAGAATTCCCCGAGAAGGCGGCCTTCGAAGTGGCGCGCGAGCTGGGCGTGCCCGTCACCACCCACGCTGGCGTCTGGGGAGCGACCGGCGACGACAGCATCCGTCTCATGCACGAGCACGGATTCATGAACTCCGACACGATCTACGTCCACGCGTCCTCACTTTCGGACGACTCCTACCAACGCATCGCCGCGACCGGTGGGTCCGCGTCGGTGTCGACCGAGAGTGAGGAGAGCGCCGGCCAGGGCTACCCTTCGTCGTGGAAGTTGCGTCAGTACGACATACCGGTGTCGATGTCCATGGACACCAGCGTGTGGTTCAGCGGCGATCTCTTCGCCGCGATGCGCTCGACCGTGGGTGCGGACCGGGTACGCGAACACTTCGAGGCCCAGAACAAGGCTGAGACCGTCACCCACCTACAACTGCGTTGCGAGGAAGTGGTGAACTGGGCCACCCGCGGCGGTAGCAAGGCGCTCGGACTCGACGCCAAGATCGGCAGTCTCGAAGTGGGTAAGCGCGCAGACGTGGTGCTCCTTAAGAACGATGACTCGCCGGTCATGTTCCCCATCGTCAACCCCTACGGCCACGTGGTCTTCCAAGCGGGACGCGGCGACGTGCACACGGTCGTCATCGACGGACGCGTGGTCAAGCACGAGCACGCCCTCGTGGACTCGAGCCTCGCCAAGGCTCGCGAGTCGGTTAGCGCGACGGTTGAGTTTCTTCAATCCGAGTTGGGTGACGAGACCTGGCGTGAGGGCATGTACCCCGAAGTGCCCCAGCGCAAGATCCACGAGAACCCGTACACGTACACGACCTACGACGCGGGCGACGCGGCGTGGAAGAAGAACGACTAAACCTCCACCTCTTCTTGGTCGACGCGCTCTTGGGCGTGCGATCACGTTGCTTGGTTTAGGTCACGAGCACCGCGTTTCGTCAACCTGGCGGGCGACATCGTGTTCAGTCAGAGTGTCATGCACTGGTTAATGTTCTATGTGGCTTGACACCTTTCCTCGAAGTGTGTAGTTTCAGAGAACAGTAAGCAGGCAGTTGGTAGGGGGGTTTCGCGGGGGATCTTGATCGAAGCACGTGTTCGTGATTGGCAGTACTGAACAACGTCGGTTTTGGATTTCGCCGCGAGGCACAACAAGGAGTCCGCGCAGAGCGCGCGTGACTCGCTAAAGGGGGATTCAGTGGTAACAAAAGCATTGCTACGCAAGCCAAGCGTGTTCTTGTGCGCCGCGGCACTGACGTTGGTGGGCCTCACGGTTGCCAGCGCAAGTCCCGCTCAGGCCGCAACACACAGAACAATCAAAATCGCATTTCTGTCGTTTGCAGTGAACAATCCGTACGACGCACCAATGCTCGCAGCAGCTCAAACCACTGCGGCGGCTGACGGGGTGAAGTTGGTCGTCTTTGACGCGAACAACAGCCCGCAGACGCAGTACACCCAACTGCAGTCGGTGATCAATGGAGGCGGCTACCAGGGCATCATCACCCAGCCGATTGAGAACACCAACCTGATCCCGCTTGTGAAGCAAGCGATCAAGAAGAAGATCAAGGTCGTGAACATCGACCAGATCCTTGGTGCCAGTGCTTCGACCGCAGCGGTGCAGGTGGCGGGGTTGTCAGGCAACGTCGTGTTCGTCCCGACAGCGATTGGTAAGACACTGGGTCAGCAGGCGGCACTCGCGTGCAAGACCTTCACCACGTGCAACATTGGCTACCTGTACAACATCCAGGGATCGACGGTGGACACCGCGGTGCACTCGGCGTTCATCTCGGCGCTTGGTAGCGCGGGCACGGTCTTGAACGACTCTGGTCAAACGTACTTCAACGTGCCCGACGGCCAGTCAAGCGTGGCGACCGAACTGACGGCTGACCCCAGCATCAACGTCATCGTGGCAGCGGACCAGGGCTGCGTGGGCGCACAGAACTACCTCACCAGCATCAACGAGTACAACACCGGCAAGGTGTTGCTCGTGTGTTGGGGCGCCAGTTACGAGGCTCAGCAGGGCGTCGAAGCGGGCGGCTGGTTCTCTGACGCCGCTCAGGCCCCCGCGAGTGAAGGTCAGCTCGGAATCCAGGCCGTGGTAAAGGCCATCAAGACAGGCAAGAACAGCGGAGCGCTGGACCCGGTCGCCTCAGAGCCGGACCACGGACTTCTCACGAAGTCTGACGCGAAGCAGTTCACGCCGCAGTGGACGGCCTAGAGACAGTTCGGTAGGAAGGTTTCAGTGACACTCGCGACTCAACTGACGTCTGGGTGAACTTGTGACCGATGTTTCAAGAGAGGCAGTGCCCCGCCGCAACGCGACGGACGGTGACGTGCAAGTCGTCAACGTCTCGAAGCGCTTCGGCGGGGCGCCCGCCCTCGCCGAGGTCTCCGTCACGATCCGCCGAGGCGAGATCCACGCCCTGGTCGGTGAGAATGGCGCCGGAAAGTCGACGTTGGGCAAGATCATCTCGGGAGTGCACAGCCCCGACCTAGGCGAAATACTCGTAAACGGGGAATCAGTGAATTTTCGTTCGCCGCGCGACGCCATGGACCGCGGCATCGTCACCATTGCCCAAGAACTGGCGGTCGTTCCCTACCTGAGCGTCGAGGAGAACGTCTTTCTCGGCGCCGAGCCTCGACGGTGGGGCTTCGTACGTCGCCGCGAGATGCGACGCCGCTATAAAGAGCTCGTCAATCGGGTCGGCTTTCGCTTGCCGGCGAGCCAGATGGCGGGTTCTCTCGTCACCGCCGACCAGCAGAAGTTGGAAATCCTTCGCGCGCTCTCGCGCGACGCGTCAACGATCATCATGGACGAGCCCTCGGCCGCCTTGTCGATGCACGAGGTCTACGCCCTGCACGGCGTGATCCGGTCGCTCACGGCGAGCGGCAGAACCGTCATCCTCATTTCACACTTTCTCTCCGAAGTACTCGATCTCGCCGACACCATCACCATCTTGCGCGACGGTCGAGTCATTCGTAGCGGCCCGGCGAATCAGGAGACCGAGAACTCCTTGATCGAAGGCATGCTCGGCCGCTCACTCGGTCAGGCCTTTCCCGACAAACAATTGGCACCGAGCGAATCTCCGGTCCTGCTCGAGGTGAACGAACTTTGCGCTCCGGGGGTGCACGACGCCTCGCTGCGCGTGCGCGCCGGCGAGATCGTCGGTCTGGCCGGCCTCGTTGGGTCAGGGCGAAGCGAGTTCGCCAGTGCACTCTTTGGCGCGTCCAAGGTGACTTCGGGCACCATCCTCATCGCCGGCAAGGACGTGACCCACCATGATCCCCACCAGTCGCTGCGCGAGGGCATCTCGTTGATCCCTGAGTCGCGTAAGGAACAAGGGCTACTCATGGGCCGCCCGATCTCGGAGAACGTGAGTCTCGCCAACCTCAACGTCTTGAGCCGCCTGGGTATCGTGTCGCCCACGCGAGAGCGAAACCGCGTCTCGATTGCCCTCGAGAATGTGCGCGTGAAAATGGCCAGCATGCGCACGCCCGTGAGTTCACTCTCCGGGGGGAACCAGCAAAAGGTCCTCTTCGCGCGAACGACGCTCTGCGAGCCACGCGTGCTCATCGCCGACGAGCCCACCCGCGGCGTGGACGTGGGTTCCAAACGCATGATCTACGACGTGCTGGTCGAACAGGCGGCCGCCGGACTTGGCGTCGTGGTCATCTCCTCGGAACTAGAAGAAGTGCTGGGTCTCGCCCACCGGATCATCGTGATGCGCGCGGGACGATTCGTCGCTGAGTTGACCGGCGAGGCGATGACCCAACAAGCAGTGCTCGAGGCGGCTTTCGCCGAGACGGCCACCGCGCCCTAAGTAAGACAAGAAAGGTTACGGACATGACGGAAGCCTCTAATGGCGTGCTGAATCCGACGGAGCTCGACACCGCGAATTTCTCGTGGCGACGCTTCGGGGGCCTGTGGCGCACGACCGGGATCCTCATTCCCTTCCTCGTCCTCTTCATCACCCTCGCGATCGCCAATGGCCAATTCCTCACCCGCCAAAACCTCGTTGTCAACATCCTCTACCTGCAAGCCCCGATTCTGATCATCGCGGCGGCGGGCACCCTCGTGCTCATCGCCGGTGGTCTGGACCTCTCGGTGGCGGCGACGTTCGTCCTCGCCGAAGACGTCGCCGCGGGTGTGGCCCTGCACAGCAATCCCATATTCGCCGTCATCCTGGCCCTGCTCTGTGGAGCAGTGGTCGGACTGGTCAATGGCTTCGTGGTCGCCTATCTGCGCATCAACGCGTTGATCGCGACCCTCGCCATGTCCTTCGTGGTGGCGGGCATTGCCGAGGTGGCGACGAACAACACGTTCTATTCGCTCTTTGACCGTCCCTCACTCGGCAAGTTCGCGACCCAGGACTTCCTCGGTGCGCAGAGCGCAATTTGGATTGCCCTCGTGGTGGTGGTGATCCTCGGACTCACCCTCTGGCGTTCGACCTTCGGCCGTTACGTGTTCGCCGCGGGAGGCAACGCCGAGGCGGCCCGACTCGCCGGTGTGCGCGTCTCGCGCGTTCGCATCACGACCTTTGTGTTGAGTGGAACCGCCGCCGCGCTCGCGGGCGTGATCAGTCTCGCCCAGACACTCACGACCACGCCGTATTCGAACGAGAGCTCACTCGCCTTCACGGTCCTCGCGGGAATCGTGGTCGGTGGCACGTCCATCGTGGGTGGCGACGGGTCGGTCACTCGCACGGTGATCGGGACACTCTTCATCGCGTTGATTCAGAATGGCTTTGACTTGCTGCAATTCAATACGTTCTACATCCCACTGGTCACCGGCGTGATTCTGATCGTCGCGGTGTCACTGGACGTGTGGCTGCGCCAGCGCCGTCGATGAACTAGGGAACTACAAGGAGAGGAAGCTTCATGGGAATTCACACCAACGGAACGAACGCAGTCGACTGGGAAGCACGCGTCGACATGGCGCGTCTGCGTGGCAACCGACTAGACAAGTTGAAGGCCGAACTGGAGCAGTCCGACCTGGGGGCGTTGCTCACCTTTGACTTCCACAACATCCGTTACATGACCGGCACGCACATCGGTACCTGGGCCATGGACAAGTTGATCCGCTTCGCGCTTCTTCCCCGAAGTGGTGAACCCATTGTCTGGGACTTCGGCTCGGCCGCGCGCCATCACCAGCTCTACAACCCTTGGTTGAGCGGCGTCCAGATGATGCCCGACGGTTCCCAAGCCCCCTACGAAGGCGCACGCGCGGGCATCTCCACGCTGCGCGGCGCGATACCTCCCGGCGCGGACCGCGCGGGATCGGTCGCCACCAAGGTGAAGGAGGTCCTTAGCCAATTTGGCCTCCAGAACGAGCCGGTAGGGGTGGACGTCATCGAGATGCCCGTGCTCAGCGCGTTCGCCAAAGAGGGCATCAGCCTGGTCGACGGACAACAGGTCTTTCTCGCCGCACGGCGCATCAAGACCAGTGACGAGATCTCGCTACTCACCCAGGCGGTGTCGATGGTGGACGCCGCCTACGAAGACCTCTACGACTTCCTTCGACCCGGCGTGCGAGAGAACGAGTGCGTCGCGCTCGTGAATAAGACGCTCTACGACCTGGGTTCAGAGCACGTCGAAGGTGTGAACGCCATCTCGGGCGAGCGATGCTCCCCTCACCCGCACGTGTTCAGTGACCGGCTCATCCGACCGGGTGATCCGGCCTTCTTTGACATCCTTCACAGTTTCAATGGTTATCGCACGTGCTACTACCGCACCTTCGCGGTGGGAAGTGCCTCCTCCGCGCAGCGCGACGCCTACACCAAGTGCCGCGAACTCATCGATTCGGCCATCGCCCTGGTCAAGCCCGGCGCGACCACGGCGGACATCGTCGCGGTCTGGCCGAGCGCCCAGGAGTTCGGCTTCGCGGACGAAGAGGCGGCCTTTGGCCTCCAGTACGGTCACGGCGTGGGCCTTTCGATCTGGGAGCGGCCGATCTTCAGTCGGATGATCTCCTTTGATCACCCCGAGGTCCTCGAAGAAGGTATGGTCTTCGCGCTCGAGACGTACTGGCCCGCCAAGGACGGCTGGTCGGCGGCGCGCATTGAAGAGGAAATGGTCGTGACCGCTGACGGGTGCGAGGTGATCACCAAATTCCCCGCCGACGAATTACTCGTCGCTGGCAAGCGCTACTACTCAGCCGGTGGACCTCTCAACGGTCTTCGCGAGTCCCAGTCGAATCTGAACTCTCCACCCGCCAACTGAACCCCACGCTCAGCGCGGCGCCGAGCGATGGACTGCGAACCCGTCACAGGTCAAAACCCTGGTCGAGCGCGGCGAGGGATTCATCGAGCAAGCTGAGCAAGTCCCTTGACGGGTCTTCGGCCAGCGCGAACATCCCCGAGATGGCGATCCCCACGACCGCCCCCGCCAACGTCCGTACCTCGACGTCCTGCGGTGATCGCCCGCTGCGCTCGACGAGTTCACCCACCAGCAAGTCCATCGTGCCCGCCAGCTGGTCCAGTATTGCCGAACGCAGTTCGGGAACCGAGAGACAGAGACGCATCCGGTCCATCTGATCGTCGGCGTCTTGGGTTGATAACTGGCGAAAGGAATCACTGAACGCTCGGCGGAACGCGCTGATCGCACTGAGTTCCTTGGGTTGACGGCGGAAGGCCTCGACAATGACCGGATCGAAATCGTCGAAGAGCACGACGTCAGCTTTGGTCGGGAAGTAACGAAAGAACGTACTCTCAGAAACGTCGGCTTCTTCGATGATCTGTTGGACGGTGGTTGCGTCATAGCCCTGCTCTCGAAAGAGACGCAGTGCGAGCGTCTGGATCGCCGAGCGGGTCTTGGCCTTCTTGCGCTCACGAAGGCCCTGGGTCGCCTCGTTACTTGGTGCCAATGGTCTTTCCCTCTTCCTTGTTCCCAGTTTGGCGCAACTGCGGCGAGGAGTTCGTCTTAGGAAGAAAGAGCGCGGCCAGCAGTGCGCCAAGCAGGGCGATACCGCCCGAGACGAGCAGTGCCCGGTCCATGCCCGAAACGAAGGCCGCGCGCACTGAGACGAGCAGCGCCCTCGAGTGCAGTTCCTGGGCGACCGCGACTCCCCCGAAGACGCTCTGGCGAACGAGGCTCGCCGCGGTCGCGGACAGACCCCTCAGGTCGAGGTGTGCGAGGTACCCGGCACTGAGGACGCTGCCGAGGATCGCGGTGCCGAGGGGAGCGCCGGTCTTGTTGACCGCCTGGAGGACCGCGGAACCAACACCGCTGCGTTCCTCTTTCAGCTCAACGAGCGCCGCCGACGCCGAAGAGGTGACGGCAATGCCGACGCCCAGACCGAACACGGCCATCCAACTCAACAAGAAGATCCCACTCGAGCTCGCACTCGTCGCCGAGCCAATGAACAGTCCCGCCGCCATGAGAACGAAGCCCGCGGCGGTGGCGACTTTGGCGCCCACCCATTGCACGAGTCGCGCCGTGGGCAACGCCCCCACGACCAGACCCCCGACGAGCGAGAGGAGGCGAAGGCCCGAACCAATGGGGTTGGTGCCCAGTACGCCCTGGAAGTACTGGGGCATGGTGAAGAGGGCCCCGAACATGGCGAGGACCACGAACGCCGCCAGTATGACGCCCCACGTGAACGACTTCGATTCGAACAGCGTGAGGTCGAGCAAGGGCTCACCCGCGCTCTCGCGGGTGAGGCGCCGCTCGAGGGCGAAGAAACCGACCAGGACCACGAGACCCGTCGCGATGAAGACAAGCGCCGACACGTTGTTCCAACCGTGCTGACCCGCTTCGATCAACCCGTACATCAACGCCACCAGTCCCGCGGCCGAGGTCAGCACGCCGAGAAGGTCGACGCGAGGGCGACGGACGAGACGCGACTCGGGAATGAGCGTCGCGCCGGCGATGAGACCAATCACGGCGACGGGCACGTTGATCAAGAACACCCAACCCCACCAGTAGTGGGTGAGAAGCCATCCCCCGAGGATCGGTCCGAGGGGAAGCGAGAGGAAGTTCGCCGCTGACCACACGCCGACCGCCTTTGGTCGCTCCGCCTTGGAGAAAAGCACCGTGAGGGCGGCGATCGCCATCACGATGACTCCAGCCCCGGCCATCCCCATGAGCACGCGGGCCGCCATGAACTCTCCCACCGACGTCGAGTACCCCGACGCCGCCGACCCCAGGCCGAAGAAACCAAGGGAGATCAGCAGGACCTTCTTATGGCCGTAACGGTCACCGAGCAGACCCGCGGGCAACATGGAAGCCGCCAGCACGAGCAGATAGATAGAGGTGAACCACTGCAGATCAGACTCGGTTGCGTGAAGAGCCTTCGAGAGCGTTGGCAGCGCGACGCTGAGCACGGTGCCGTCCAAACCCACGGCGAGAACGGCCAGACTCACCGCACCTAGGGCCCACCACCGGCGATTTCCCGTAGTCTTCACGATGGTCACCTCTTTTTGATAGTTACACTCAAAACATGGTAACACTCATATTACCTCTTAGCAATTCCAGACGTCATCCGCGGGCGCACTAAATCACTAAACCGTGGCCCAAGACCTCTCCATTCGCGCTGACCTCGACACTTACGGATTCCGGCGTTATTGGAAGAGCGAGAATCACAAGATCACCGAACTTGTGAGCGACACTGCGGCGAGCAGAACTTCGCACTGTTAATGCGTCGAAAAATCGATTGTTAAAGTTCCCGTATGTTGACCACACGAGCCGAGTGCGACCAGTTACGAGGGTCCGCGGTTCGCAACCAAAGAACGCCGCCAGCTCGGTCATCGATGGCGCTCTAGTGAGTTCGCCGCCCGACACCTGGTGGCCCCTTCCGCGTTCTCGGATACTTGTGGCGATGGACAAGTTCCGCGGTACGGCGTCGGCCAAGGAACTCTGCGATACCGTCGCCGAAGTCCTCAAACAGTTTGACTACGTTCCCGATTGCCAACCAATGTCCGACGGTGGCGAGGGTTTTCGTGAGGCATTCTCCGGAGAAGACTTCGCTGCGTTGGTAAGAGGCCCGCTCGGCGAAACCGTCAGCGCGAGCATCACGCTCGTGACCAACGACACGGGACGCGTCGCGGTCATCGAGAGCGCCGACGCGGTGGGCCGTCAACACCTACCTAATCCCACCGGCGAAGAGGCTCTCGCCGCCTCGAGCGCGGGCGTCGGCGAACTGATCCTCGCCGCCGCCAGACTCGGCGCCACGTCGGTATTGCTGGGCCTTGGCGGTTCGGCGACCTCCGACGGTGGTCTTGGATGCTACGAGTTCTTGTGCGAGCACGGCGGACTTCCAGTGCCGGTCATCGCCGCCACCGACGTCACCGCTCGATTCAGCGGTGCTCGACGCTACGCCCTCCAAAAGGGCGTGCGCGAAGGGGATCTGGCTCTCGTCGACGGACGCCTCGCGGAACTTCGCTCGAGGTACCTGCACGAACAGGGAATCGACGTCGAGACCCTGGAGCGCACCGGCGCCGCCGGAGGCATACCGGGTGCCCTCACCGCCCTGGGCGCTTCGCTCGTCGGGGGACTCGACGCCGTCGTGCAAGTCGTCGACCTCGCCTCGCGCGTCGAGGCGACGGACATGGTCATCACCGGCGAAGGTCGTTTCGACGAGGGAAGCCTTGAGGGAAAGGTGACCGGTGGCCTCGCGGCACTGGCCGCAGGGCGCGTTCCCCTGCTGCTCGTCTGCGGGTCGGTCCAAGCCCAAGCCGAAGAGCAACTCCTCGCGCGCTACAACAACCTTCACTTCCTCGACCTCAGCGCAATGGTCGGCCCTGAGGCGGCCACCCGCGACGTAGTCGGATCGATCGCGCGCGTACTGCGCGAAGCACTGCACGAAGCAGCAACAACTCACCAAAGGAGAAGGGCATGAAACTCAACAAAGCGGTACTGGAAGAGCTACGAGTCGAACCAGGAAAGCACGCGCACCTCAACAAGCGAAGCACCGAGAGGACCACCACCGACTGGTTGAAGGACAAGGACGAGAAGCGCAAGAAGGTCGCCGAAAAGGACCTGACCGACTTCGTCAGCGAACTCGCCGAGGCCCAGGACCTGCTGTGGGCCGACGGCACGCACGCATTACTGATAGTCCTCCAGGCACTGGACGCCGCGGGCAAAGATGGCACGATCAAACACGTCATGTCGGGGATCAACCCTCAGGGATGTCGTGTGGAATCCTTCAAACAGCCCTCCGCCGAGGAGCTCAGCCACGACTTCCTCTGGCGTTGCACGAAGTCGCTGCCGGCCCTCGGCGGCATCAGCATCTTCAACCGCTCCTACTACGAGGACGTGCTCATTGTTCGGGTCCATCCCGAACTTCTCGACCGGACCCACGAACTACCCGATGACGGCAACATGGCCAAACTCTGGAAAGACCGTTACGAGGACATCAACAACTTCGAGCACCATCTGCACCGCAACAACACGAGGATCGTCAAGGTCTTCCTGCACCTCTCTCGTGATGAGCAGAAGAAACGCTTCCTCAGCCGGCTCGACGACCCGGCCAAGCGCTGGAAGTTCTCCACCAGCGACCTCGCCGAACGCCAACACTGGGACGAGTACCAGCAGGCGTACGAAGAAGCGCTCAGCGCCACTTCGACTCCCTGGGCGCCCTGGTACGTGGTGCCGGCAGATCACAAGTACGCCTTGCGAGCCCTCGTAGGTGGCATCATCGTCGACGCCATCGATCAGATGGACCTAAAGTCGCCCAAAGTGCCGGCGGACAAGTTGAAGGCCCTCGACGAGGCCAAAGAGGAACTTCTCGCAGAAAAGTGACTCGAGGTCAGACTTCTACTTGCTGTAGCCGTACTTTCGAAGAAAGGCTCGCAGCGCGATTACGAAGCGCCGTCCACTGGGCTCGATCGGGCTCAACGCGCTATTCAAATGGCCCGCTCTCGCCTGCCCGGCGAGGAACGTGCTCACCACCGCGCCGTGTCCGAGCATGTCCTCGTCGGCGGCCCAGGCCGCTATGACGCCCACGGAGTCTTGGTAGTGAGTGGCCGCCTGCGCGTCAAAAGCCCTTCGCCACTGAGCGGCGTCCTTGGCTATCAGACTGGGAAAACTCCGGGTCACGTCTCGAAAGTAGTGGTGCGAGAAACTGAAGATTTGTATCGGCACGCCCGACGCGGCGTAGTCCGTGAATGCGTACGCGAAAGCGTCATTGGCACTCACGAAGTCCACTGCGCCATCGGCGCCGATTGAATCCATCTTCACGCCCGGGTCGCCAAAGTTCCGTTCAGTCTTCAGTACGGTTCTCGACGTCGCACCAAAGGAATACACCTGCTCGATGGAGCAACAGTGCGCTCCGCCGCTGTAGAGGTCCAGTACGACCGCCGGTTGCGCGTGAGCTTTCAGTCGCACTACGTGGACGACCTTCCGGCTCGCCGAAATGGTGTCGGGCCAGCACTCTTGCCCGCACCAGACCGAGTGCACCAATTCGTCGTAAAGCACGGCTCCCGAACGAGTAATCGTCAGGCGTGGGTGCAGCGCCTCGGGGTACGTGCCCGAATACGTAAACGTCGCGGTCACGCCCGCGAGCGATGCCGACTGGGTGGCGCCCGCGGCACTTGTGACCGGTACGAAGGAGGCAACGAGAACCAGTACCAACGTTGCGAACGTCCCGAAGTGAGACGTGGCCCGCTGGGAAGGGCGAGTCGGGGCTATCGAGAACTTCATGGCACCACCGTAGGTCGCGTGCGTCGCCGCCGCGACGAACCGTAGCCGCACGTTCGCCGTCGACCTGAAACGAACGTCCCGCGAACCCGCAGTGCGTAGAGTCGTGAAGGGGCTTTCGCCGAGAATAGGACAGCTATGAACACCCAGCAGCAATGCGCGCCACCCGCCAAGGCGAAATTCGACCGCTACAGCTCTCGCGGCGCGAGTTTCCCGATCGTGAAGCTTCCATTGGCATCATTTTCACAGATGTGCACAGCAGAGATGTCCACCGAGCGGTCAGGCGCAGTGCTTCAGCAAACCGTCCCGCCCGACGCTGAACCGAAGCCATTGTCATGAACTCTGAAGAATCGTTCGCCCCAGGGCCGCCCACAACCCAAGTAACGCTGAAAACTTTCGCGTTCGCGAACCTCAGTTCGATGTTCGTGCTGATTGGCGCGACCGCATCGATCTATGGTCCACTGCTCATCCGTTTCTCCCAGAAATTCCACGTCACGCTGCCCGCGGCGGGCATCGTGCTCAGCATTCACTTCGTGGGTTCTTTCGTCGGGGTACTTCTCGGTTGGGCGGGCGTGCGACGCTTTCGTGGCAACGTCGTGATCGGTGCCACACTCTCGTGCCTCGCGCTCGGCGCAGTGGTCGTCGCCCTCGCGAACCACTGGGACCTCGTCCTCGTTGGCGTCTTTCTCGTCGGCGTAGGTTTCGGTGGCGTGGATTTCGCTCTCAATACGGTGCTCGCGAGGACCGCACTAAAGGGCCGCGCGCACCGACTTTCACTCGCAAATGCTGGCTATGGCGTCGGTGCGGTCATTGGGCCGCTCTTGGTATTTGCCGTGCACCCGAAAAACTTTCCGTTGCTCTTCGGCGGCGTCGCGGTGTTCGCCGTCGTGCTCTCGACGCTCAACCGAGGCATCGTCGCGCCACCGCTCAGTGCCGATGCAATGGCTCAGGAGCGCTTGGCCTACAGCCGCGAGCGTCGACCTATCCTGGTCACGTTCATCATTGCCTACGTGCTCTACACCGCCGCCGAAACGAGCACGTCTGGTTGGATTGCGTCCCAGCTGCACCGCGAAGGATTCGCGACCTCGGTCGGGAGCTTGGCGACGGGAGGTTTCTGGCTGGCCATGGCCTTCGGGCGTTCCATGGGCGGACCGCTCTACAAGCGCTTCTCAGATAAGTCGCTCGTTCTCGCCGGACTCGCCTCGTGCATTGTCTTGAGCGTCGCTGCGTACTCGCACTCGGTCGCGCCCTACGTGTACCCGCTCATTGGACTCGTGCTCGCGTCGGTTTATCCGATGGGTCTGATCTGGTACACGGTCCTGTGTCCGCACGACAGTAACGGACTCGCACTCATCATTTTATTCCTCATGGGCGGCGGCATCATCGGGCCAGCCGTCGAAAGCTTGATGGTAGCGACCTACGGAATTCACGCGGTGCCACTGGTCATCGCGGCCTTCGCGTTTCTCGACATATTGGCCTTCAGCTACGCGCTGCGCTACAAACCACTCGCTATCACGGTCTGAGGCGCTCAGAGTCACTGCTCGTAGCTCTCGACAACGCCTTCGGGTCGCAGGCCTTCGTCGTCGGGATCGAGACCGGCGCTGCGACGCGCACGGCGTCGGCGCAGCAAGTCCCAACACTGGTCGAGCTCGATCTCAATCGCGCGAAGTCGCGCCAACTTCTCCTTGGAAAGTGGCTCAAGCTCGTGGGATTCCTCGAGACCCTTTTCCTCTTCAGTGAGGTCGCTCACCTTCTGCAAGATAATGCTGTCATCCATGGTCTGATCCTTTTCTCGACAGGCGCTGTCCTCGACTCTAGGGCCGAAACGGACGTCGCGATCCGAGTGGCCCCTTACGCATGATCGCAGGCAGCGCTCGCTAGCGAACACTACAAGCGCGGCTCGAACCTCGGACGCTATCGAACGCAAGATTATTGCCTAGGGATCCAGGCGTGGCCGGCTCACCGAGTTCGAGTCAATCCACTCGCCACTGTGACGACGAACAATTCTTCACCCTTCCGATTGTGCGTTGCCTGGGTCCATTGTGTGGAAGCGAGAAATCTTCTGACGGACCCTCGCTCAGTGTTGGTTGTACTTCACCTGGGTGGTCTTGCCGTTTAAGAGTGTGATGGTGAAGGTAAAGATGCCATTGCGTGAGCGTGGTTTGACGTTCACGCGCACTCGAAGCGCGGTGCGACTATCACTCAACACCAAGGCGGAGGTGCCGGCGTGGCTCGTAATGGTCGGTCGACCGTAGAAACCGGTGCCGATGATCTGAAGGACGACTGTTCTACCCGCGACGGCGTGTCCGACCACGTACTGGGCGACCGGACCGGCGGGCACCACCGGAGCAACCGGCGTGGTGGGCACCGCAGTCACGGTCAAGGTGAAGACGAACGTCCCCTGATCGCCCTCAGTGTCAGTGGTCGTGCCGGTCACCTTGTACGTACCCGGCGCTAAGGTCGCGCTGCTCGTCGAGACGACGCCGCTGGTCGAGACCACGAGGCTCGGGGCACCGGTGCTCTGGGTGAACGTCACCGCTCCAGTGTTTCGACTCACGCTCAGTTGAGCAGTGAACGTCGAGGACGAGGTCGTCACGACCGAGCCCGTCGTCGGTTTGTTCTGGGTGATCGGTCCCACCGTCATGGCGAAGGTGAAGACGCCCACGTCCCCGCTCGAGTCACTCGTCGTGCCCGACGCACTGTAGGTCCCAAAGGGTAAGGCACCGCTCGTCGTGAGCAACCCCGTGCTCGAGACCACCAGGTCCGGTGAACCGGTGCTTTGAGTGAAGACCGGTGTGCCCGAAGCACCAGTGACCACGAGTTGGACCGAGTAGCCCGGGGTCTGCGTGGTCTTCAGGATGATCGTCGTCGGCGCCAATTGCGTAATCGTTCCGACGCTCAAGATGAAACTGAAGAGACCGACGTCACCCTTGGTGTCACTCGTCGAACCCGTCGCACTGTAGGTGCCAGGGCTCAGGGCACCGCTCGTCGTGAGCAGTCCCGTGCTCGAGACCACGAGGTCCGGTGAACCGGTGCTCTGGACGTAGGTCACTGGGCTCGTCGCGCCGCTGACGGTGAGTTGTTGGCTGTACGTCGCCGACGAGGCGACCGAGACCTGCGCCGCTCCGGGCGTGCTAATCAGCCCACAGGCGTAGTCACCGTCGAGCCCGTTCATTGGATATTGGATCATCGTGACGCGACCGCCGTCGAACGAAGGACTGGCGCACGCGGCTTCGGCGGCGGCGAGCGACGCGTAGCCCGGCATCCACGCCGGGATGGTGGCGAAGGCGGTGGGCGGCGTGCCGGTGATCGTGTGCCACTGCTGGGAGGTCGAGTAGATGCCGAGATTCTTCACCCCGACGCTGCTGAAGTACGCAATGGCGCCCAGCAGCATCGACTGATCGATGTTTTGTGATCCGCTCGAAGTGCCATAGGCGGACTCGATCGCTTCCCAGTGATTGCCCGTTTCGACGTCGAGCCACCAGTTCGCACTCGTCACTGCGGTCGTGGGCGACGCCGAGCCGTTGGCGGTCTCGGCGCTGATGGCGCCGGCAAAGGAGGCCTTGGCGGCTCCCCAGCCGTAGTCGTACGAGCACGCGGGCGAATTGGCGCCCGAACAGGCTTGCGGACCGGTCGAGGTGGTCGGCCAGTTCGACGTGTCGACGGGACCGGGACTGTCGGTGTTCATGTAGAACGCGGGAACCCCGGCGGTGGTCGCCTGAGCCCAGGTGATCTCACTGGCCAGACACGGATTGGTGGAATAAGGATGGCCGTCATTCACGCCCACCACGCCAAAGCCCGCGGGATACGTGATTGTCTTACCGCACTGGGGATAACTGATGTCGTAGCCGGTCGAGGCGGTCGCCGTCTGGGCGCCCGACGTCGGGGTCAAGATGACCAGAAGCCCTAGCGAGGACATCGATACGGCGAGCAGGACCTTCGTCAAGAGTTTTAACACGTATCCCAAGCCTAGGACGAGGCCTCATTACGACCGGGTGACGATTGCTTAGAAGCCCATGAGAGTTGGACGAATTAAAGCGCCGTAGACGACAATTCATCGAGTTTCACCACACCGTCAGGAACCCACACCTTTCTCGCCTAAATTCAGTACTGAACATGAACGCTCTCTCCGCGATGGACAAACTCACAAGCATGCCTCGTGGATCGCTCTCGAAGCTTCGCGAGGAATTGATTCGCCACGTGGTCACGGTCCGCCCATGAAGAGCGAACTGCGTCAGCGTGACGCGTGGCGAAATCTCGAAGAACACTTCGAGCAGACCAAGGGCCACCTCCTTCGCGAACTCTTCGCCAATGACCCCGCGCGAGCAACGAGATTTAGCGCCGAAGCCGAGGGGATCTATCTCGACTACTCGAAGAATCGCGTCACGAGCGAGACGATGGCGCTCTTGTTCGAACTCGCCCGCGAGTCAGGCCTCGAAACCCGTCGCGACGCCATGTTCAAGGGCGAGCACATCAACGTCTCCGAGGACCGTGCCGTTTTGCATATCGCTCTTCGCTTGCCCGCGGGCGCGTCGCTCGTCGTTGACGACGTGGACGTCGTGTCCCAGGTGCACGACGTGCTAGCGCGGATGACGGACTTCGCCAACCGCGTTCGTTCGGGCGACTGGAAGGGTGCCACCGGAAAACCCATTAAGAACGTCGTCAACGTAGGCATCGGTGGATCAGACCTGGGTCCGGTGATGGCCTACGAAGCCCTGCGCTACTACTCCAAGCGCGACCTGACGTTCCGATTCGTCTCAAACGTCGACTCGACCGACTTCGTCGAAGCGGTCCGCGACCTCTCGCCCGACGAGACGCTCTTTATCATCTCGTCCAAGACCTTCACCACCCTCGAAACACTCACAAACGCACAAAGTGCGCGCGACTGGGTCACGAGCGCGCTCGGCACCGATGCCGTCGCGCATCACTTCGTCGCCGTCTCAACCAACGAGAAACTCGTGACTACGTTCGGCATCGACACCAAGAACATGTTCGGTTTCTGGGACTGGGTGGGCGGCCGCTACTCCATGGACTCAGCGATCGGACTCTCCACGATGCTCGCGATTGGGCCCGAACTCTTCGCCGAACTCCTCGCCGGCTTTCACGCCATGGACGAGCACTTTCGCACTGCGCCGCTCGAGAAGAACCTGCCGGTGTTGATGGGACTGATCGGTCTGTGGAACCGGGACTTCCTCGGTTGTCCCAGCGTGGGCGTCATGCCCTACGAGCAGTACTTGAAGCGACTACCCGCCTACCTCCAGCAACTCACCATGGAGTCAAACGGCAAACACGTGACGCTTCGTGGCGGCGAAATCGACTACGACACCGGGGCGCTCTACTGGGGCGAACCGGGCACCAACGGCCAGCACAGCTTCTACCAACTGATCCATCAGGGCACCACCATCGTGCCCGTCGACCTCATCGGGTTCGCCCAGAGCCTGAACCCGCTCGGTCGCCACCACGACATCCTCAGCTCGAACGTCTTTGCCCAGGCCGAAGCCCTCGCCTTTGGCAAAACCGAAGAGGAAGTACGCGCCGAGGGGACCCCCGAACACGTGGTGGCCCACCGGGTGATGCAAGGAAACCGGCCCACCAACGTGCTGCTCTGCGAAGTTCTGACGCCGCGTCTGCTCGGATCACTCGTCGCGCTCTACGAGCACGTGGTGTTCACCCAAGGCGCGATCTGGGGCGTCGACTCGTTTGATCAATGGGGCGTAGAACTCGGTAAGGTGCTCGCCGTGAGGATCATCCCCGAACTCGAATCCTCCGACGAACCCGAACTCCATCACGACTCCTCCACTAACGAACTGATCAAGCGTTATCGCGCCCTCAAGCGAAACGACCACGACGCTGGAAGCTAACCGTCTCCACCGCGCCACTCACCGCGAAGGTTCGCGGTGAGTGGCGCCGCCCCGGGCCCGAACCGTCGCGGCATCAAGCTCGTTCTCTCCGACGTCGACGGCACATTGGTCACCAGTGACAAGACACTCACCAAGCGCGCTATCGAGTCGGTGGCCAGGTTACGAGACGCCGATATCATTTTCGCGCTCACCAGCGCCCGACCGCCCCGGGCCCTCGTTCGATTCGTCGATCCACTCGAGATTGCCACCCCGCTCGGTGCCTTTAACGGCGGGCTCATCGTGGACCCTCAGATGCGCGTCATCGAGGAAAAGGTGATCGCCCAGGATATCTCGGGGCCCATCATCGAACTTCTTTCACAGCACGGTCTGGACATCTGGGCCTACCAGGGCGAGAACTGGTACGTACTCGACCAAGACGGTCCCCACATCGAGCACGAGTCCCAAGGATGTTCGTGCAAGCCCACGCAGGTCACCAACTTTCACGGCATCGACGGTGGCTTCGTGAAAGTGGTGGGCATCGGTGAGGACACGACGACGATCGCGATGGCGAACGCTCTGATCAATGAACGCTTCACGAACGAGGTTTCGGCAAGTCAGTCGCAGAATTTCTTCGTGGACGTGACCCACGCGCGTGCCACCAAGGGTCACGTCGTGAAGTACTTGGCCGCGACCTACGGACTGGACCTCGATGAGATCGCCGTCATTGGTGACATGCACAACGATGTCTCGATGTTCGAAGTCGCAGGCTTCAGCGTCGCGATGGGCAACGCACTCGAAGAGGTCCAACTCGCCGCGGACGTGGTGACGACCACCAACGACCACGAAGGCTTCGCCCGGGCGATTGAAACGTTCATCCTCCCCTCGTGATCTCTTTCGGGGATTCGCCTGCACACCGTCTCTGACTCCTAGAGCAGCCGAGCGGCGTTGAACCTGATTTCTCCCAGCACGATGCGACTTTGGATATCGCGAGCCCCCAACTCGCGAAGGGCGTCGATCACCGACTGGAGCTCGTCGGTGTTGGCGTTGGCGGTCCAGAGCTGGTAGTCGAATTCGCCGGTGGTGTGAATGGCGCTCAACACCTGGGGCACGCGTTCGAGATCTCGCTCGAACTGACGTCGATCGACCGATTCGCGAAGTTTGATGTCGGTGAGAGATTGCAGCGAGTGGCCGAGCGCTTCGAGGCCAATCTCCGCGTGAAAGCCCACTAAGACGCCGCTCTGGCGCAGCCGGCGGATCCGGTCCGCGGTGCTGTTGGGGCTGAGATGGACCTCGTTGGCCAGCTGCTGGTAGCTGAGCCGACCGTCGTCGATGAGAGCCATAAGTAAGGTGCGGTCGATACTGTCCATGTGGTCTCCCCATCGTTACCTTGTTAACTAAGGCCTTCTAGTAGTTCTACCTCATGAAACGAGTCTTAGACGGCCTAAGGGTTACTGAGTCCGAGTCATTTGAGGTTGAGAGGCTCGTACTCTGTAGTCATGGTTTTCCTGGTATTTCGCATAATTTGTGCGCCTCTTTCGGTGCTCCTCGGGACGCTCGCCCAGCGTCGGTTCGGCCACGCCGTGGGCGGACTCATCGTGGGGCTCCCCCTGCTCTTCCTGCCCTTCCTCTGGCTCATCGGGCGCGACTACGGCGTCAATTTCGCCCGCTCGATGTCAGCCTCGCTGCTCATCGCCGCGACCGCCGAGGTCGCCCTGATGTGGACCTTCGCCTACCTCGCCCAGCGCTTCTCCGCGACTCGCTCGATGCTCGGCGCGCTCGGGGCCTTCGCCCTGGTCGCGGCGTTGCTCAAGTTCGCCCACGTCTCGATCATCCTTGGAACCGTCCTCGCTATCCTCAGCTTCGCCCTGGCGCTCGTGCTCTGGCCGCGCGCTACGCCGAGCGAACACCAAAACGGAAAACAGCGACTCGCACTTCGCCTCGCGGTCTCGACGATCTTCACGGTCGTGCTGATCTCCTTCGCCGGTCGCCTCGGGGCAAGCTTGTCGGGCATCCTCGACGCCATTCCGCTCACCAGTTTGATGATGGCCTTCTTCACGCGTCGCGAGATCAGCGCTGATGGGTCCTCCGACTTCCTTCGTGGGGTCACCATGGGTTCGTTCTCCTACGTGGCCGCGATGTTCGTGCTCGCCGAGATGTGGCGCGCGGACAACGAACTCACCGCCTTCGGCGTTTCCCTAAGCGCGGCGCTGCTCGTCCAACTCGCCGTGCAGTCCGGGGGCACGTTAACGCGACTCTGGCGCGTGCTCAACTCTGATCGCGTCACCGAGAGCGTTGGCTATCAGGTCAACCAGCGCGTACCCGGTGCTTCGACCTTCAAGAAGTTCTACGAGTCCATCTCGGTCTGAGAAACAAGGCCGACGTCGACCCGAGCGAACCGTCGGAGCTTCGTCGCTCAACGGCTCGCTCGGGTCACTTGCGTGTCACCACCCGCAAAGCCTGTTCGTCGTCACGCCATATTGGCGACCTTGGACGTCGCCGAACTCACCGAACTCGAGAGTGATGCCGCGTCGATTTCGGGCTCGTCCTCGAGCACTTCGTCGATGGGTGCCAACGTAAACAGCGTCTTCGGCTCGGTCTTTTCCAAGTCCGCGCTGATCTCGGCGAGGATTCCGCGCTTGCGCTTGGCCGCCACGTACAGCCAGCCCGATCCCACCAGCATGTAGGCGAGGAAGACGTAGGGAAAGACCCGCACGGGATAGGGCGGCACGGGCACGAAGCTGCCGATGGTGGGTACGAGCAGTAGCACGCACGCCGCCACGGCCATCACCACGTGTGACGCGCGCAGTTCGCCAATCCTCTTCAAGTAAACCGGCGCGGCGATCGTGATCATGAAGTACGCGAGCAGGAAACCGAACGCCGCGAGGGTGCCCGCGTCGCCGAAGATCGTGAGCGGGTTCGTAAATGCCTCGAGGATCAAGGGCACCGTCACGATGATCGCCATATAGATTGAGATCGCTACGTGGGGCGTGCGGTTCAGGTGATGAGTTCGACTGAGGTGCGAGTGAAAGACCCGGTGATGCGCCATTGGATAGATGATGCGCGAACCCGAGTTGAGGCACGAGAGCGTGAGCGAAAAGAAGCTGATCATCGCACACAGTGACACCGGCACCCGGAACCAACTCACGCCGTAGACCTTGGCGAGTACGTTGAGCGGAGCTGCTATCGAGCTGAGCGGCGTCGCCAGGTGACTCGTGCCCGCGACTTCGACGTAGCTCATGAACACGAAGAAGGCACCAGCGATGAGCAGGCTCACCCCGACGGCCTTGGGTATGTTGCGCTTGGGATCCTTCGCCTCACCACCCAACGTCGTAGCGCTCTCGAAGCCGACGAGTGAGAAGACCGAGATCACCACCGCCAAACTCAGACCGTGCAAGTCCATGCCCTTCAACTTGATCTGAGTAGTGTCCACGCTAAGGCCGTGCTTGAACAGCACAATGGCCGAAAGGATCAGGATGCAGGCCATCGACAACGCCTCGATGGCGAGGGTGAGTAGCGACGAGATCCGGATGTCCTTGTAGGCAACGAACCAGCAAAGACCCGCGCTCAGTAAGAACAGCAGGACTGGCGCGATGGTGACGTGAATACCCACCGCCCCTATGAATTGCTGGGCGAAGACCGCGAAACCCGCCAGGCCAGCGACGCCAATGAAGAGGTAGGACCAGATGAGCGACCAGCCCGAAAGCACCCCCGAGGTCGGACCGAGACCTCGTGCGGTGTAGGCGTACATCGAACCCGGACTCGCCGAGCGATGTGCGAACTGATTGAGACCGTAGACCACGAAGAAGAGCATCACCGTACCAAACAGATACGCCAGCCACGTTCCTTGACCCGAATCCGCGAAGGCAATCGGGATGATCAACACCGCCGTCATCGTCGGTGAGATCACCGCGATGGACTGCGCTAACACTGTTGGAAATCCGAGGGCGTTGGACCGAAGACCACTCGACACCGCTCGCTCTTCAGATTTGCTTTCCATGAGTTTTGCCATAGCTATCACGTCCCTTGTGCTCGGCGATGTGTTTGCTTGACGTCGCGTACAACACTTCAACTCTCGCCAACTTCAACTCACCGCATGCTTGACTACGACCTCAGAGTACGAAGACAATGTTTCGACGATGCATACGAGTTGTAAACGGTGAATGAAATACAAAACGTTGCGACGCAAAGTGGTGTTACGGCATCGCAACGACACACGACGAGTCACTCGCCTTACAACTTCGTAAGGGCAAGCAACTCGTCGTGACGTTACGTCGTAAATGAAAGAGTCGAACTACACCGCGAAGACCGATTCTGGAAACGACTGATCCTTCAAGAGCAGGTCCTCGTAAAACGCACCGAACGTTTTGTCGGGATGAATGATCGCGATCTCCAGCACCCAGCGATCGGGGTGTAGTTCGAAGGGCACGTCGGCGATCGAGCCGTCGTAGTGGGCCGAGTGCGGAAAGTCCGAGAGGCGGTGTCCCGAGAGGTCGAGGTTCAACTTCCAACCGAGATCCTCGGTGGTCTTGACGGCGAACTCGTAGAGCGCCTGGCCGGTGACGCCGCTGTCGAACCAGTATTCCCTGGTCCTCTCCCATATTTCGCGGACGTCGCGCTTCGCGCGGGCGTGGTCGGGGTTCTCGCCCAGGACAAACGTGTCGCCGCCGTCACCCTCGGTTTCTTCGTAGATGGGACCGATGTCCACGAAGAAGATGTCATTGTCACCGAGCACGACCCCGGTTTCGGAGCGCTCCATGAAGTCCTTGGTGGTGTTGGGTCCACAGCGCACGATGATGTGGTGCCAACCGCGCCGCATACCCATTTCAGTAAGAGTTGACTTGGCGATGTCCTTGGCGTCGTCCTCGGACATGCCGGACTTGATCTGTCTGGCGATGACGTGAATGGCTCGGCGCGTACGAGCTCGCACGTCGAGCAACTTGTCCACTGAGAAGTTCTCTCCCGTGGCCTCAAGCTCATCCAAGGTCTTTTCAATCACAGTTGTTCCTTTCTGGTTCGCGAATGGTCGAAACGATCGTCGTCGGCGTCGCGCGTGGCGCCCGCCATTGAAGCGAGATCAGTGGTGAAGTGCATGCAGACTCCTCGAGTCCTTGCCCGCGACGACCAATACTTCGCAGGTCTCGCCTACTGCCGCGAGTCGATGAGCAAGCAACGCGTCAAAGTGCACGCTCTCGCCCTCACGAACAATGTGAGGCTCATCGTCGAGTTCGAGCAGCAAAGTGCCGTGGAGAACGTAAAGCCACTCTTCGCCTTGGTGGCGAGCGGGTGAGCTCGGCTCACGCTCAGGCGCGATGAGCACGTTGAGCACCTCGATCGCGGACGAACCGGGAAAGCCACTGCGGGTGGCGATGCTAAGACCGTTGACCTCGTGGCGTGGTGCTTGACCCGTCGAGATCAAGAGTTGGGGGTGACCATCGGCTTCGCCCAGGAGTTGCGAGATAGGTACACCCAGCGTGCGAGCCAAATCGACCAGGGCCGCGAGCGAAGGCTGACGCTCTCCAGACTCAAGGCGCGAGAGGTGGGCCTTGGAAAGACCCGTTTCGCTGGCGAGCTCTTCGAGGGTGAGTCCGACGTGCGCGCGAGCGTTTCGAAGTCGTTCCCCAAACTGGGTCACCGCGGTTCCAAGAGCCATGACGTGACAATACTGCGTTGTTGTCTTTTAGACAACCCAAGTTGTCAATATTTCACAGCCCCGAAACATAGGCAGTTCCGTGCCACGAAGCGGCAGCGACGGACAAGGCGAAGTCCCGAGGATTGACGCGAGCGACCTAACGCTGGGCGAGAGACTCGTCCACTGGCTGAAAAGCCGCCACGAGCAGGGCGTAACGAGTGCTCACCTGCTCGCGCAGATTGCCCAGTCGACCCAGCGCTTCGGGAGTCTCGGCGAGAATGTCGCGCGGGTCCAGCCCCGACGCGATGACCTCACCCTCGAAGGCGTCCACGAACGCGGCGATCGCGTTGCGGTCCACCTCGAAATGAAACTGGAACCCCCAGGCGTTACCGTCAAGGCCGAAAGCCTGATTCGCGTAGAGCTCGTTGGCGCAAAGACGAACCGCGCCCCGGGGCAGATCAAAGGTGTCGCCATGCCAGTGCAGGACCGTCTGGTTCGAAGCGAGCGAGGAAAGCAAGTAGTCCTCTTGCGCCGCTTTCTCCAGACTTACGACGCCGAAGCCGATTTCAGGTCCGCTCGAGCCCGCGTAGACGTTACTTCCCGCGGCCCGGGCGAGCAGTTGCGCACCCAGACATACGCCGAGCGTGGGCAGGCGCAACTGCAGTGCCCGTTCGAGTAACGCGAGCTCGTGGCGCCTCGTTGGGAATCCCGCGTCGCTGGTGACCGACATCGGGCCGCCCATTACCACGAGACCGCAGTACCCCACTAGATCGTCGGGCAACTCCTCGCCGCAGAATATTTGGCGTAGGTCGACCTCAACGCCGTGCTCCTCGAGGGCGGTACCAATGGCGTACGGGCCTTCTGGTTCGACGTGTTGGATCACCAGGCAGCGTGACAAGAGACTCCATTCGAGTGCGACGTGTGCTCGATGCTACAACGCAGGATCACTGGACTCGATTCTCCCGGTGTTAATTCTTCGCTACCGGAGAGCCAGCCAATCTGCGCCTGCGAGTTCACCCAGAATCGGGGCCACCGATGGGATCAGTTGGTCGAGGTACGCCCAGTCAGCCCCGTAGGCGCTCGCGACCTCTCGGTGACGAACCCGTCAGCCTCGTGTTGGAAAACGAGGCGAAGTCACGTCGCGCTCACCTTGCGCTCGCTAAACGTTCCAGAGCGTGCGTTACAGTTCCAAGAGAAGCATCGAAAGGACCGTCATGTCAACCGATCGTTCCCTACTAACGTCCAAGGAACGCGAAAAGGCTTCGGTCTTTCACTCCTGGTCCGCGCAAGGATCACTCGACCCGCTCATGGTTCGAGACGCCCATGGCGNNATAGCGGCGATCAAGGAACAAGCGGACCTACTCTGCACCCTCGCGCCCCAGTACGGCAATCCCCAGCGCTACCGGGCGGCCGAACTCATCCTCGACCATTCCTTTGACGGCGCGGCCAAGGTCTTCTTCACCAACGGCGGCACCGAAGCGAACGAGCACGCCGTGCGCCTCGCGCGCTTGCACACCGGGCGCCAGAAGGTGCTTGCCGCCTACCGTAGTTATCACGGAGCGACGTCCACCTCGATCAACTTGACCGGGGACCCGCGACGCTGGCCCAACGACCACGGCACCTCGGGCGTCGTGCACTTCTTTGGGCCCTTCCTCTATCGCAGCGCCTACCACGCCCAGAGCGAGCGCGAGGAGAGCGAACGCGTCCTGGCGAACCTCGAGAACACCATCCTGTTCGAAGGTCCGAGCGCCTTCGCCGCAATCGTCCTCGAGACCATCCCGGGCACCGCGGGCATCATGATGCCCCCCGCGGGTTACCTCGCCGGCGTGCGCGATATCTGTGACCGCTACGGGATCGTGATGATCCTCGACGAGGTCATGTGCGGCTTCGGGCGCACCGGCGAGTGGTTCGCCTACCAGAGCGAGGACGTCAAGCCCGACCTTGTGACCTTCGCCAAGGGCGTCAACTCGGGCTACGTGCCCTTGGGTGGCGTCGTGATCAACGAGGCGATCTGTGCGACCTTCAACGACCGGGTGTACCCGGGGGGCCTTACCTACTCGGGTCACCCGCTCGCCTGCGCGGCGGCCGTGGCCGCGATCGAAGCAATGCAGGACGAGCACGTCGTCGAGAACGCCAAGCGCATCGGCGACGAGGTCTTTACCCCGGGCCTCGAGGCACTGAAGGAAAAGCACCGCCTGATCGGAGACGTGCGCGGACGAGGCGTGTTCTTCGCTCTCGAACTGGTGAGCGACCGGGCCACCAAAGAGCCCCTCGCCCCCTACGGCTCAAGTTCTCCCGCGATGAACGAGATCATCACCGCGTGTCGCGACGAGGGTCTGCTCATCTTCGCCAACTTCAACCGACTCCACGTCGTGCCGCCATGCACGATCACCGATGAGGAAGCACGCGATGGTCTGGCCCGTCTGGACCGAGCACTGGGCGTCGCCGAGAAGTACTACACCGGCGCCTAACGAGGCCTCGGCGAGCGCTGAATTCAGCTGATCCGGCGGCTCGGTGGGCGCATGATGCGCATGATGAAACTGCAGTTCTCCGCCGGCGAGAGCTTGAGCAGCGACGAACCCGCGGTGATGACCTGACCCACCGACGAGGACCAGAAGACCGAGACGAGTGACTTCGCGTCGATGTCCTGTTCGATCCAACCGAGTCGCTGCGCTGATTCGACGATGTTGATCCACGCCTGGAACTGGATGTCGAGCAGTTCACAGAAGTGGCTCTGGACAAAGGGGTCACCCCAGATGTCCTGGAGCACTTCCATGATCCCCCAACGATTGCCGACCTGGCCCGAAGCCCAGGCGAGTTCAAGGTTCTCTTCGACGGCGGCGAGAAATCCGTCGAGGTCCTCTTTCGCGAGTGCCGCCTCGACCTTGGTCATGACGAAGTGATGAGCGCTCACCAAGGCGGCGTAGTTCGCGAGCTGCGCCTCGGCGACCAGTTGCTGGATCGAATCGAAGAAGTACGCGACGCTCTCGGGCGTGACCCCCGCACGTTTGGCGACGCCCGCGAAGTTGAGTTCCTCACGCGACGGCTCACGAACCATGCTCCTCGTTGCCTCGATGATGCGATCTCGTTCGAAAGAATCTGGCGTATTCACTGGGCCCACCCTAACCTCTCGCGACTACGAAGTCATATCTTGAATATAAAACGGGAATGAATGATTCGACTCGCGCCATAGGTGACGTCTCGCCTTTGTGCTAGCACAGTGGCACGACTCCACCAACACTCGAAGACCCAACGGTCGCTCAAAGTCCGTGGACTCAGGAAGCATCGAACCAATCGAGTGGGCGCTCGGGGTCTAGTCGACGCCGTTGATGATCGGCAGCAAACGGTTGAGCGCGTTGAGCGTGGCCATCGCCGAGGACGTCACGTCGTTATCTGCTTGGGCGATGCCGTAAAGATCGGCGTCTCTTGCGAGCGGTCGCAACGTCACCACCACCGGCCATCCCCGAGGCGTCGCCACGTTGACGACCGAAAGCAAGTAGAAGGGTACGTTGAGACTAAGGTCACGCAGCGCCGCGAGGGTCGCCTCGACGCCACCGACCAGCTTGCCATTGGACGAGTGTCCGACCCCGATGCGCCCGGCGAAGTTCAGTTCTACCTCGCATCGACCCGTCTCGTGGTCGAAACCAGTGCTCGCCAAGTTGACGCGGATCGCCTCGACCGAGCGCGGACGAAACGCCGCGGTCGCGTCGTCGACGACGACCGAACCTTCGGCGGAGTAGAGGCTGACGATCTGCTTGGCCATCACGCGGATCGCGGCCGGATCCTGGCCGTTGACGATCAGGGTGACGATGTCGACCTCGCCGCTCTCGAGGTGGCGGATCTCCACGTTCAGTACTCCCGGAAGCGAACGCAGCTCGAGTTCCAGGTCTTCGTCGGTTGCTGACATCATCAGTGCGCCAAACCCTTCTTTTCGTAGAGGCGAGCGTCGGCGACTCGGAACAGTTCGATCGGATCGGTGGAATCCCGAGGTGAAACTGCGGTGCCGACCGAGAACTCCAGCAGTTCGCTCGCGGCCTTCAGGTTACAGCGTAAACGGTCCACAAATCCCGTGGCTTCGAAGCCGTCGGCGTTGGACAAGATCACCGCGAACTCGTCGCCACCGATGCGTGCCGCGACGTCACCGCTACGCACCGAACGTCGCATCGCGACACCGAACTGGCGCAACAAGTCGTCACCGATCGCGTGACCCAGTGTGTCATTGATGTTCTTGAAACCGTTGAGGTCGATCACGAGCAGGGTGAAGGCCCAGCCGTAACGCGAACTGCGCGCCGCAGCGGCTTCGAGGGAACTGTCGAACGTGCGACGATTGGCGATATTGGTGAGCGGGTCGTGCGCCGCGCTGAATCGGGCGAGGTGCAACGAGATCGCGAGTTGACACGCGGTACGAACAGCGGCGAGTTCTTCTCCCGGCACGATGTCGGGGTCACAGTAGACCCCGGGTTCGGTGCCGACGCTCGCCGCCATGTCCGCGCTGATCGCCTTGCCCTCGAGGCGAAACATCTGAGCACCGAATGACTCGTGACTGAGGATGATGACGATGTCGCGCAGACTGTAACGCTTGGCGAGTGTGGCCATCACCGAATACACGAAGCCGATGCCGAGCTCGTTCACTGAGAGCTCGTCGAGCATCGACTGGAAGAGCCAGCGCTCGTAGTGAGAATCTCGCTCGAGTTCGTCGCTGGGCTCTATTTGCTGGTTCGCGACGCTCATCACGAACCCGCCGTCGTAGGTAGAGGTTCTGGAGCCCCGAGGACACTGGGTGATACGCCTCCGGCTTTCAGCATGGGCGCCAGGTCCTGCGCGCAGACCGGTCGCGAGATGAGGTAGCCCTGTCCACGGTGACACCCTAGTTCCAACAGCTTCTCAATGATGTCCGTGGTCTCGATGCCCTCGGCGGTGACCCCGAGGTCGAGGGCGTCGCCGAGGTGGATAATCGTCTCGACGATCGCCCGGTCGTAGGTGTCGGTCGTGATGCCCGCGACGAAGCTCATGTCGAGTTTGAGCGTGTCCACGGGAAGGTGTTTGAGTTCCGTCATCGACGCAAAACCGGTCCCGAAGTCGTCCAGGGCCACCTCGACACCGAGTTTCTGGAACCCGCTCAAGATAGCGGCCGTCTTTTCAGGCTCGTCCACGACCGCGTACTCGGTGATCTCAATGCAGAGCCGGTCCGGCGGGACATCACTGGTCACGAGGCAGTTCTCCACGAAACTCACGAGATCCGAGGCGGAGAACTCGATGGGTGACATGTTTACGCGCACGACCAACGGTAAGTCTGGATATTCGTCTATCCACAGGGCGAGTTGGCGGCAAGCCTCGGCGAAGACCCAACGCCCGATCTCGAGCACCAGACCGGTCTCCTCGGCGATCGTGATGAAGTCGGCCGCGGCGACGATACCGCGCAACGGGTGCTGCCAGCGCACTAGCGCCTCGACCGACAGCAAGCGACCGTTGCGCAGGTCCACTTCGGGCTGGTAGTGCAAACGAAGTCCGTCGCCTTCGATCGCTTCGCGCAAGAGCAATTCGAGGCTGGTGCGCTCGTTGGCCGCTTGGCGCAAGTCTTCGTCGAAGATCACCGCCTGATTTCGCCCTCGAGCCTTCGCCACGTACATCGCCGCGTCGGCCCAACTGAGCAGGTCCAGGGGCGACTGGATGGTCCCCGATTCAGCGATAGCGATGCCGATGCTCGCGGTGTGGATGACGTGGTGGCCGGAAATGTTCACCGAACCCGATACCAAATCAAGGATTCGGTAGGCACTCGCGATCACCTCGAGATCGCTGCTCACTTCGTCGATCAGAACCACGAACTCGTCACCGCCCAGGCGCGCGACGAAGTCGTCCACGCGCACGCTCGTTCGGATGCGGTCGGCGATGGTGATGAGCAATCGGTCGCCCGAAGCGTGACCGAGGAAGTCGTTCATGACCTTGAACCGGTCGAGGTCCACGATCATCACCGCAGTGTCACGATGCGTCGCGAGGCGCTGTTTCAACTCACGCAGCAACGCTCGACGGTTGGGTAGGTCAGTCAGTTCGTCGTGGTACGCGTTGTAGGCCGTACGCTCCTCAGCGTCGATGCGGGCCTGGAGTTGCATGATCATCGAGGCGACCGCCTGGAGGGCGTTGATCTCCGCGGGAACCAGGTTTCGAAGCTCGAAGTGAATGAAGGCAAGCACGCCCCAGGTGGTCTCGCCCAGCAACAGCGGAACGCCCGCTCCGGCGATCTTCTGCTCGCCCGTCCCCTCCTCGACGCGCTCCATGTAGTCCTTGGACGCATCCTCGAGACCAGGGAGAAAGGGTTCCTTGAGGTCCTTCGTGGCCATGAAGATCGGGTCGACGTCAAAGCGCACCTCGCCGAGCGGATCGGGGTCGGGAATGTCGTCGCGCACGGGCCACTCCGCGACCAGGACACTCACGTCGCGAGCGTGGTCGTTGCGACGCAAGAACACCGCGTCGGCGTTGAGGTACTCCGCAACGGTCTGCATGGTCCAGGAAAGGACTTCTTGGTGGTTGACCGCCGTTGTCGACATCAGGCGTTCGGCCACGTGACTCACCAACTCGTCGAGACTGCGCTGCTGCAAGAGGGCGTCTTCGCGCACCGAGATGGTCGCCACCTGGCTAAAGACGCCACCGAAAGCGCGCGTCAACGCCACCTCTCGTTGGGACCAGGCGCGTCCGTATCGCGCGACGATGAGAACACCAACGATCTGTCCCTCGAGCAGTTCGATCGCGTCAACGAGTACACCCCACTCAACGTCGTCGATCACGCACGTGAAGGACCCGAAAGGCTCCTTAAAGGCGAGCTGGTTCTCGATGCGCTCTCGAATTACCTCGTACGCGTTCTTGGAGTTCTCGCCCACTAGGGGCTTCAAATCGAAGCCGGGGACATTGCTCCCCGAGTCCATGATGACCGCGACAATCTCGGCGCCGGGGGTGACTTGGCGCAACGTCTCCACGATGAGACGCGCCTCGGTTCCGACCATCATGGTATCCGCGTGCCGAAAATTTCCCACAGCCCTCGCCTTTGAGCTTGTTAGTGCAAATACCGAATCGAAAAACTACATCGGATGTAACTATCGAGAATAGCAGTAGCGACTTTTGATTGATAATCAATTCTGATCAGGGAAAAGTCTGAAAAAACGGGCATCATTCCGCCCCTATTGATCGTAAGAATTCACCGATGTGTCCGAACCGTTCGGACCGTGTCCGTTCGCGCCGTTAGCGGAGTGTCCGTTGGAACCGTTCGACGCGTGGCCGCTAGAAACTTGGCCATTGGAACCGTTCGAAACGTGCACGGAACCGCCATTGGTGGGATGCTCGGCGTGCACGTCCGCGACGAAGTCACGCGTGAGCACGTGCGAAAGAGGACGCCTGATGCTGCGAACGCTCGGCGGTGAGGCGTGCAGGACGCGCATGACCATCACCATGGTCTCGCCGTCCTCGAGTTCCAACAATTCGCGAAAACGCATCTGCAGTCGGTACATCTCATCGAGATGACGCTCGCCACCCAGTTCGATCAACTCCTTCTCAGCGGTCGCGTAGATGAACAGCGGGGCAACCGGCTGCACCGCTAGACCCGCCTTCTCAGTCGACAACCAGAACTCCTCCATCGCCGCGCCACCGCGCACGTACCACACCGGGTCCGACCTCGGCACGGTGACAATCGCCATCGCCGAACTCGAACCCACCGAAATGCGCGTGCGCAGCCCCAGGGCGTGGCCCGCGCGCCATTCGACGAGGTGACTCATCACGTCGGTTCGCTTCAAGAGCTCCATGATGCCCAGGCTCGAATTCTCCATCTCGAGGGTGCGCACGTCCATCCCCTCTTCGAGCGAGTCGCGCCCGGGCCAACGCAACTCACCCATCATCTCGTTGTGGATCTTGGGGATCATGAAACGGAGTCGATCGCACTCAGCGAGCAACACGGCGAGTTCGTCAATGAGGTCGCGGTCCATCAGGAACCGTAGACGGCCACCCTCTCGCTCGACGCCGCGCACGAGTTCGCCGACCACGCCTTCATCAATTGGTGACGGGCGACCCATCTTGCGGTTAGCGACCCTGGTGTGCACTGACTCGCGCAAGATCGCGATGTCCGGGTCACTCCCCTTGCCCAGGCGCACCGTGGCGACGTGGTCTGAGTGGTACCCGGAGGGAAATAGTTTCACACTCCCGAGCAGCCGCAGTGACGCGGCGGCGACTCGCGCGTTAAAGATGGCCGCTCCCACGCCAACGTAACTCCCACGGTTTGCCACGTCCATGGCGACGCCGCTGCGTTCGGACAACAGATAGAAGCGGATCTCCTCCTCGTCGGCCTCGAAGCGCCAAGGCTGCACGTTGCCGCCCGAGGGAGCGCGTCGGGCGGCGTCTACGATGATCTCGATGGGGTCGGTGCTCTGCGTGGGCGGATCCTCAGGCGCGGGAAGACTCAATTCCTCGTCGATCACCGGTGGGATCTCGACGGGCTTGAGGCCCGAAAGGGCCTCTTCAACATCAAAGCGGACCCGTCCCGAGGGCAGGTGCCCACCCAAAGCGAAGCGGCGAACCGCCGTCGCTACGGTGACTGCGCCGAGGGTCACTTCGCTGGCGAGTTGCGGCCAGCCGGTGACGGTGAAGCCCAGCTCGAAAACCGACGCCGCACCGCGAGCGGAGACCTCACTCGCGCCGAGCATGCGCAGCACGTAGGGGCTCTTTTCGGCGAGGGTCAGTCCGGCGAGTTTCTCTGAGTCCATGTCACCGAGAAGGCCGTGAAAGATGGGGCGTTGGGGTTCGAGGTCGAAGCGCTCGACGTCCAAGACGCCGCGATCACTTGTTTCCATGAGGACGGGAATGCAGCGATCGCGAGCGGCCTCGCGTACGAGGAACTTCACATCCAGAGAATCGCACTCCTCGACGAGTAGATCAAGCCCGTCCATGAAACTCTCCAGGTTTTCGCGAGTGACGCCGTCAGTGAACGTCGAGACACGCAAATACGGATCGATCTCGGCGATGCGTCGTGCGCACACGATGGACTTGTTGACTCCGAGGTCGAGCACGCCGCCCGGGATCCGGTTGAGGTTGGTCAACTCGACAGTGTCGAAATCGGCGAGTCGAAGTTCGCCCACCAGACCTTCCATGGCGAGCAGGTGCGCAATGGAATGTCCCGCGCTCGATCCGACGACGCCCACGCGCAGCGTGCGAAGTTTCGCTTGTTCCTCGCGGGTAATCTTGTTGTGGTTGCGGTCAAAGCGCAACGTCGCGAACGAACGCGGTCCGAGCAGGCGTACCGCCGCCCTTCGCCACGGGTAGTAGACCCAACGCGGCCCTTCCTCGACTAAATTTCGCTCCGGCGAAGGCTTGATCTCGCTAAGTTGGTGGCGCTGCTCGTCGAGCTGATCGAAGATCTGCAACGATCCTTCCTCGCGCAGCACGCGCAGCACTTCGCGATCGCTTCGACGACTCACGTCGAGCACGAGCGGACGCCTCGCCTGCATCGCCGCGGACTCCTCGTGAACCGTCCCCACACCGACCTTCGCGGGTCCCCGACTGAGTAGCTCGCCTTCGAGGCGCAGGGCCTGCTGGTTCTCGGGTGGACTGGTCTCGTAACTACCCAGGCGCCGATACTGGACGGCGATGGTGCGATAACGCTCGTCGGGGTAGGGCACGGACGACGAAACAATCACCGTGCCACCCGTGAGTGGACCGATCGGCAAGAGACGGTCCGAGACCGCCGCGACCGCGTACTCGGCGCCCAACCAGTTCATGGCATGCACGAAGCAGCGCGTGATCGGCAAGATGAGCTGAACGCCCAAGACCGCTCCACCCTTGGACCAGGCCCCCTTTAGCTCAACGGTGCCGTAGCGAACCTCGGCGTCAATCGCGTCGCGGATCTGGTCTAATTCGGTCGATTGGGCCATCTCACGCATCATGTATGCCTCGTGCGCACCCTCGAGTGGGCCGTGAATCCTCACCCCGGCGACCGCTTCGTTGTCCTCATTGAACGCCAGAAAGAACAGGGGTACACCCTTACCTTCGGCGAGGTCGCGACGCCGCAGAGTGTCCTCGAAGCCCCAGTTGCGATACACGCCTTCGGCGCCGTCCAGGTAGACCTGCCAGAGATCGGGCCGCTCAAAGGGGTTGTGGCCTTCGAAGCGAATACCCGACGCCTGGTCCACGAAACTCGAGCCATACCGATACCGGTGACTGACGACGTTTCCCACCTGCGATCTCCTCGATTCCCCATGGCTCAGGTATCTGTTGTAAAGATGCTTACTTCTTTCGAACTTTAATTGGGATGGTCGCAAAATTGGGGGATTCCACCCCACATTCGTGGGTGCCCGAACGAGAGAGCCACATGAAAGGGCTCATAACTAGATTTGTCGTAGAGAAACAACAACACCTGCCACACGTCGCGCGATAAACCACGAGGATCAATCACTCTTCAGTCACCAACCAACCTGGATTGCAAGGATACCCATCGACACGACACAAACCCACCCGCCATACAGTCGTCCTATCGTGGTAGGCGGGCGAAGAAAGTCGGGACATTGCTAGGTCTGCTCATAGGCGTGTGCGCGCTGCTCGGATTGATCGTCGGTTCGTTTCTCAACGTAGTCATCTACCGGGTCCCTCGTCACGAGTCCATTGTCTCGCCGCGTTCGAAGTGTCCTAGTTGTGAGTCCCCGATCCTCGAGCGCGACAACGTCCCGGTTCTCTCGTGGCTCCTACTTCGAGGTAAGTGTCGCAACTGCCGCGCTCCAATTTCTGCGCGCTACCCACTCGTCGAACTCGCGACAGCCATGCTCTTCACCGGGGCTGCCGCACGTCAGGGTTGGAACTGGGAACTGCCAGCCTTCTTGGTCATGCTCGCGAGTCTGCTCGCATTGTCGTGTATCGACGTGGAGATGTTGCTCCTGCCCTTACGGATTGTCTACCCGACGTTCCTCTTAATGTCAGCCCTCTTCGTCCTCGCCGCGGGGCTCGATCACGAGTGGCAGCGTCTCCTCACCGCGCTCATCACCGCCGGAGCGTGGTACGCGCTCTTTTTCGTGTTGAACCTCGCGAGCCCGCGCATCCTCGGTTTCGGTGACGTACGACTCGCCCTCGTGCTCGGGCTCGGACTCGGCTGGCTCGGTTGGCGGTACGCGGTGTTGGGGTTCTTCCTCGCGAACCTCATCGGGGCGGTGATTGGGATAGCGCTGATCGCGACCAAGCGCATGTCGCGCGACCAACAGATCCCTTACGGAGTTTTCCTCGCTCTGGGCGCGGGCGTGGCAATCTACGCCGGACCCGAGATACTCGCGCCGTTTGCGTCTCTGCACTGGTAGCGCAACAAAAGCTCCGCGAACGCCGGTAGGGTTGTTCCGTGATTCGACGAGTTTCTTGCACCGCGCGCGACGTACGTCGAACCCCGACACCACGCACTGACCGCTCGACGACCAAAGCATCGTGGCGAGGGGCCTCGACCCACGAAACGAGCACGAAAGGTTCGCACGTCTCCATTCATTGCAGTTTGGCAACGGTGCGGCCAACGAGCTGATGGCCGGCGAAACCAGTACCGACGCCGAGGGACAGCAGATGGCGCGAGAACGTTCGGACACCTCGGACCTGACGGCAGCGCCACCGGGGTCGAACCCGTGCGACCGAGTTGACGCCAACACGAAGAACTGTTGGTGGCACCAGAACCTTTGGCCCCTCATCGCAACCGCGGCGACTCTTGTCGTAGGCATGGCTTTCACATTTTGGTGGGCACCGCTCTACTATCACGTGAACATCTGGCTTACCCCTGGCGACATATGGTCGACCTTTCGCGACGCCCACTACGTCGGGTGGGGCTCGGAACAGACGATCTACGCAGCGGGCACGAGCCTCGTTACCTTCCCCGGCATCGCCGTATTACTGACGCCGATCGCCATGCTGCAAAACCCGCTGCACCTCTCGTCGAGCGTTCCCTATTATCTTTACAAGCCCACCGAATGGTTCGTCCTCGGGCCCGTCGATATGCTGCTCGGTGGCTTCTTCCTCTTTCCACTCAACAAGTTCGCGACCCGGCTCAGTATCAGCTCCCGTCGACGTATCACCCTCGTCTGGTTCGAAGCCATCCTGGTGTGGGCCGTCGTGGTGCTCTACGGACACCCCGAAGACACGATTGCGATGGCGCTGGCCGTCTACGCCTTGTTGGCCGTGCTCGACGAGTCCTGGCTACACGCGGGCTTCTTCTTTGGACTCGCGGTGGCGTTCCAGCCTCTGACGCTCTTAGTGCTACCCATCGCACTCGTGAGAATTCCTTGGCGCAAATGGCCCATGCTCGCGGGCGAGATCGTCCTGCCGTCGGCGCTCCTGCTCATCGGGCCGCTCGTGAAGAACTGGGGTCCCACCACGAGGGCCTTGCTTAAGCAACCGAATTTTCCGACGCTCAATCACCCCACGCCCTGGCTCGCCCTCGCCCCTCAGCTCAGTCCCGCTCGCTACGTGTTGATTCCAACAATCTTCAACCACACGCTGGCCGATGGGAAAAGGATCCCGGTCGCAGGTCTGAAGCGGGTTCTAAGTGGCGAAGTCGTCTCGGCGGGTCCCGGACGCGAAATGGCCTTCGCTCTCGTCATCGTGATCGCCGTTATCTTGTATCGCCACAAGCCGTCCTGGCCCCGTCTGGTGTGGTGGATCGCCGTTGCCCTCTCGCTTCGCTGCGTCTTCGAATCAATCCTCGATCCGTTCTACTTCTTTCCGGGTCTCGCTATCGCGGTCTTGGCCTCGTTTACCACCCGATGGTGGAAGATGTCCCTGACGATGCTCTTCGCCTCAGCGTGCACGGTCGCCAGCTTCTGGCACCTGGGAGAGTGGCCGTACTACCTGCTCGTCACCAGTTCGCTGTTGCTGACGCTGGCGTTCGCTTACCCTAGCGAAGGAACGCTACGCCTCGTTGCTGAGAACGACGACGCCAATGTGGCTGACTCGCAAAACCAACCGGTATGACGACCAGAGCACCGCGCTACGTCTCAGGGTCGCCGGCGCACCGAACTTCGTGACGCTAGGTGCAGCCTCGCAACGATTAGTACACGTACTCCATGCGCAGCCCTTCGCTATCCCACTCGGGATGAAGTGGAACCCGCTTAGCGGCGTGAGATTGAGCTCGGCGAGCGGACATGAGAAGGGCTCCCGCGTCGAGGAGGTGATGGGAACTGACTCCACGAATCGAGACATCGATGATGCGCTCGATCCCGGGAACTTTGGCCAAGAGGAGCTGACGACGTTCCTGGCGTCCTTCTTCTCGCAACTTGGACCATCGAAGCGGCACCGCGCCGTTCAAGAAATAGAAACTCAGTTCGGGCGACCCCTCGTAAGTGGTGCGCTGGCGATAGGACGACATCTCGCTCGCCACCTCCAAGACCACCGGCAACAGCGTGAGGGTGACCGCGTCGAGATGATCACTCGGTAGCGCTTTCCCACGACTTATGACGCCGCGGGTCGGCGAGCGACGAATGGTCACACCCCGTCGACCGAGCATGGCCCTCACCTCAACGTCGCACTGACGCTGCGGCTCCTGTCGCGTCGAACGATAACCAATGGGCGCGTTCACCACCAGTGCCGAGAGGGCCGGTCGCATGTCCACGACTTCGCGAAAAGAGTCGTAGAGATTCGCCTCTTCTGGTGCGAATGTGGAGCCGGCCATTTTCGCGCTCGCGACCAGCCACTTGTGTCGAACCGGCGTCACGCCGGCGACGATCTTGTAGGGGAGAACCGGACCGCGTTGGGGACTCACTTGTCCCTACATTCTGGATCGTTGGATTTCAATTTGTTCAATGGAGCGAACCAAGTCCTTGGGATGCGCGGTCACCGCCATGGCGTCTTCGTAGGAAATGATCTGGTCGTAGATGAGACTCGCGAGGCTGTACTCGAGGGTGATCATCCCCTCTTGAGTCCCGGTCAACATGACGTTGCTCAATTGGTTGGAACGTCCCTCGCGGATCAGGTTTCGCACAGGGTTCGTGGCGATCAGCACCTCGAAGGCAGCGACCATTCCCCCGCCGATTCGCGGCACGAGTCGTTGGGCCATGATCATGCTCAGTGACGCCGCGAGCTGCACCCTGGTCTGCTCCTGGCGCCAGGCGGGAAACACGTCGATGATGCGGTCGATCGCCTGGGGCGCGTCGTTGGTGTGCAACGTACCAAAGACCAAGTGACCGGTCTCGGCCATGGTGAGGGCGATTTGAATCGAGTCGATATCGCGCATCTCACCGATCAGTAGGACGTCGGGGTCCTCACGAAGGGCCGAGCGTAACGCTCGGTTGAACGACGGGCTGTCCAGACCGATCTCGCGCTGGGAGACGGCGGACATGCGGTGGTGGTGCACGTACTCAACGGGGTCCTCGATCGTGAGGATGTGCGCCGAGCGCGTCTCGTTGATCTTGTCGATGATCGAGGCGAGCGACGTGGACTTTCCCGAGCCCGTCGGTCCAGTAACCAAGACGAATCCTCGGGGCTGATCGGCGACCCAGGTCGCCGCGGGCGGCAGGCCCAGATCGTCGAAGGTTGGAATTCGCGCGGGAATGACGCGCAGGGAAAGTGCGGACTCGCCACGCTCGGTGAAGATGTTGCCACGAATTCGAGCCCGATCGAGCCAGGAGAAGGCGAAGTCGACGTCGAGCTCTTCTTTGAAGATCGCGCGCTGACCATCGGTGAGCAGCGGCAGGGCGATCTCGGTGATCTGATCACCGGTGAGGATCGGGGCATCCTCGACGGGCTTCAGTTTCCCGTCGACGCGCACGCGCGGCGGCGAACCCGCCGAGAGCAGGAGGTCGGTACCACCCTTGTCCCAGAGCCGGTCAAGCCAAGGACTGATACCAGCGAGTTGCGCATTGCTCATAGAAAACCGCCCTCCTGATTGGTCCAGAGTAGCAAAGTGCCCGGCTCNNGGCCACTTTGCTACATAAGACTAAAGAATTCCAATGCAAACTATCAAGCACCTGCGCACTGGTTAGGAGCGGTGTACAGGCCCGTAACAGTACCGGCCGTGATGTACAGAGAACCCGCAGTGAGGTTGAGATTGTAGCCCGTGTTGGACGGCCAGGACTGAACGAAGGGTCCGCCGCTGAGGGAACCCGTCATCAAGGCAGTCGTCGCTGTCCCACCATTTAAGTTATTGAAGGCGGAGAGGGCGGTCGAGACCGTGGCAGCGTCTGCCTGACACGCGGCGACTGTGCTCTTGCCAGTGATGCCACCGAGGGCGAAAATCACCACGGCGGCCAGGATGCCGANNACTAATCATTTGTTGCCCTTTCATCCATGGAGCACCGACGCCCCAATGTATCGCTTTACTGGTAAAAGAACCAGTCAAGCATTAACTATTTTGTATGATTCAAACTAATCAGGTACCGCGAGAATTTGGTGCCGCTTCGTCTTCACATAGCCTACTAGTCCATCGTAAAGCAGAATCTGCCACTCGATTTCACCAACTTACTCGAAGCTCTACAAACTCCACGGTATTTCCAACCTGTTTCCTTGCCGTGCGACGGCGACTTTCGCGATCCCTCAAATTGAATTAGGTTCGACTTTTTGGGCCCTCCAACTACTCCCCCCCTNNCCCCCCCCCCTTTTTTTTTGGAAGACAAAATGTCAGGAGAATTCGACTTCAGGAGCCACAGCGCAGTCCGTGGCGAGTCAGCCCAGAATGACTTCACCAACTGATGTTTTCGACCCGACCAATGAAATCTGTCAGTGAAGCGGCGCCGCGCTAACGCATTCGTAGACTGCACGCATGAGCGACGCGCCGGTTTCACCAGAAACGGCGAACGAAGAACCTACAAAAGTCAGTCGTCGCTGGTGGAACCTTTGGCTTTGCGTGGGCGCCTACCTGCTGCTCGCGGTAGCGCTCTTCTGGCCTGCGGCACCCTGGAGTTCGAGCACTCTGCCCGCGGGATTCAACGGACGAGGGTTCGGCGATCCCCAACAGATGACGTGGTTCCTCGAATGGGTACCCTACGCGCTTCGCCACGGCCTGGACATCTTCCAGTCGAATTTCCTGGACTATCCTCGAACCACGGACTTGGCGGATACGACCTCGGTGCCGCTGCTCGGGTTTCTCGTGGCACCCGTGACCCTCAGCCTGGGGCCGGTAGCGGCGTTCAACATCTTGCTGCGCCTGGCTTTCGCCAGCTCGGCGACGTCGATGTTTTTTGTGCTGCGCAGTTGGTGTCGTACCCCTGCCGCCTTTGTGGGGGGCCTGCTCTTCGGTTTCGGGCCCTACATGATCGACCAGGGCCAGAACCATCTGAACCTGGTCTTCCTCCCGCTCCTTCCCCTGATGGTTTGGTGTGTCTACGAACTGCTCTTCACAAGGAAACGCAGTCCCGTACGTGTGGGACTCTTGCTTGGCGTCCTCGCCGGTGCTCAGATCCTCATCGACGCCGAATTCCTCGCCATGTTGGCTATCGTCTGCGCTCTTGGCTGTATTGGTCTGGCGCTGTTCAGACCCCGACACTTGAACGAGAATTTCCGCTTCTTGATTGTGGCCGCCGGTCCGGCGATCCTGGTTTTCGCCGCCATCGCGGGATTCTTCGTATGGTCTCTCGTCTACGCGCCCGGTCACCTCGTGGGCCCGGTCTATCCCGTGAAGTCACTCCAGAGCTATCGGGCGGACCTGCTCGAGCCCATCGTGCCCACCGTGTCCCAATTCATTGCGCCCCTCTCACTCGCGGTCGCGGCGTTTCGCTTTGTGGGCCAGAACATCACGGAAGATTCCGGGTACTTGAGTCTGCCCTTCGTGATCCTCTTCTTCTGGTTCTCGTACCGGTGGCGAAAGAACCGCGTTGTCGTCTTCTCCGCCTGGCTCGCGGTCGCGGCGTTCATCCTCGCACTCGGTTCGCGACTCACGATTGACGGCCACGTCACCTCGCTACCCCTGCCCGAAGCGCTCCTTCCTCGGATTTCTCTACTCCAGAATCTGGTGCCGGCGAGATTCGCGGTCCTGGTGGCGCTCTTCGCGGTGATCGTGGTCGCCGTTGGACTGGACCGCTTCTTGGGCAGCCTCGCCGCACACCACGTCTCGGACCTAAAAACGCGACTGGCCGACCTGGGCGTGATCACCTTGGTGGTAGCGGCGCTGGCGCTGATGTTCCCCCTCGTTCCCCTCTCGACCCAGGCCCTGCCCTGGTCGAGTGCGACCGTTACAGCCCTAAACGTGATTCCCCCGGGTTCAGTCGTGCTCGCCTACCCGTTCCCCACGAGTCCATGGACCGAGGCAATGACCTGGCAAGCCGAGGAGGAGATGCGTTTTCGCCTGATCGGCGGCTATATCACCACCCAGTCGACGCCGGTCAATGGCGAGTCCTACCCTTCGCTCCTGAGCCCCAAGGTCGTCGAAGAGACGATGATCAAGGGGCAGTTCGGCACCAACGTGATCTCGGGTGAACAGCGCCGATACCCCAAGCCCAATCCCAAGGCGGACGTCCAGCGAGCTCTGTGCACCTTTCTTCACCGATACAAAGTCGGAGCCGTGGTGTTCTGGAAGGGTGGCGCGTACCGCGGCGTCGACCCCTCCCTGGTGCACCGACTCTTCTCCTCGGCCCTCGGAGAGCCCACGCGCGTGGGCGACCACGACAAAATGCTGGTGTGGCTCACCAATTCGGTGCAGTGCATTCCTTGACCAGCTCGCTAACGAGCCTCAAGCATTCGGCGAAGTCGACCTGCCCCCGCGTGAAGTGGTAAAAATCCAAGGAAATTTTCAACTATTAGTTGAATTCACCGACGTCCAACTGACTTCGGTGGCACCTTCGCCACATGACACGTTCGCAATATTGCACTGGTACGGCAGGTTCCCGATCCCGCCGACGTAATCGTCAAAGGAGACAACGGCCGTCACCAGCGGCGCTTGTGCGCACTGGGCTCCGGTCAACACGGTGCTGAGACACGTGTAGAACGTCACCACCCGGGTTCCGCTCACGCCAGCGCTGGCCTTGAGGTTCTCCACCGTCGTGCACCACACGGTCATCGAAACCGCTCCAATTGAGACCGACGATATATGGACCAGGGGGCTCGAGGGAGTCCAGCATTCACCAGGCGTCGTATTGTAAGTGCTCCCGTTGTGATCAGTGCCGGTAACCGTCACAGTCCCACTAGCTGGCGTCAGCACCGGCGACGGATAATAGGGATCGGGGGTGGAGCGAATCGCCTGGATGGCTACTTCGGTGGCGGCGTTGGCGGCGTAGACCTGCTGGGAGGCCGTCGAGAAATTGGTCGTGTTTTTCAGGTCGTTCGTGGCCCAATAAGCGAGGGCCCCCACGATGACACTGACCGCGACGATGTAGGCCAGGGCGAGCAGAAGCACAGCCCCTTTTTCACGGTCCTCAATGCCCCGATGTGGTGCAAAAGTTGCGAATTCTGCCCTTTCGGGAGCCTCGCTCAAGGCTGAACCTCAATACCTATGGTGCCCCACGGGTCCGAATAAGAGATGGTCGTGGTCACCGATGAAGAGGCGGCCGTAGTACCACCCAGGTAATAGGCGTACGAAACGAGCCCGGGGTTGGGGTTCGTGAAGGTCTCAATCGGAGTAAGCGCGGTATAGCCAGTAGGCGTGGTGTACGTAGGCGTGCCGCCGTTGGGGAAGTTCGCGGTGCCAAAGAGAACCTCGGAGCTATCAGATCCCGGCGTCGCACCCAGTTTGAACACGGGGCCCGTCGAGTTACCGGAGTTGTACGCGCTATTGGTAAGTACCACGCTGGCGTCCCCGGTCACCGAGACAATCTGGATCGTGCCCCTGGTAAACGTGCCAGTGCCCGTGAAATTGGCGGTGATAACACCCGCGGTACCCGTGGCGACCGCCGAATAGGCACAATCAAGGAAACTACCGCTCGACGTATTCCAGGCGGACGTGGTCCCAATCGCGGTGAAAGTGCCCAAAGACGCACCACTTGGAGCCGCGCAGGTACGAGTGGTGGCACTCGCCTGGTAGCTCACGAATACCAGCACCGGCGTCCCGCTCGTCGCGGAAAAGCTTGCTGTCGCCAGGCTCCCCGTGCCCGTATTGCCGGCGATCTGCGTGAACCCGAGCGTGACGACCGTAATCACCTGTTGGACCTGGGTTGCGCCGTTGTAGTCAACATTTCCAGCCTGGTTGGCGTCGATACGGCAAGTCCCGGCCGCGGTGAAGGTCACGACGCTACCCGCGAGGGAGCAGCCGGTGCTGGACCCGTCCAGCGTGAAGGCGACGGTGAGGCCCGAGCTGGAGGTGGCGGTGATCGTATAGGTGGGCCCGCCCGAGCGCGCCCTGGTTGGCGCACTTGACGTGATGGTGATGGTCTGAGCGATCTTGTTGATCGTGATATTGACCGGCGAGCCCGACGTGGCGGCGTAGTTGCCCCCGGCGGTCGCCGTCGCGGTGATGGTACAGGTGCCCTTGGTCAGCATGGTCACGTTGGTGCCCGAAACCGTGCACACAGTGCCCGTGGAGCTCGCGAAGGTCACCGTCGTGCCCGCCGAGTCCGAGGCGGTGCCCAATGGGAAGGTCCCCGCCCCACCCACGACCCAGGTTTGGGTCCCCGGCGGGGTCCAAGTGATGGTCTGGCTGGCTCCGTTGATCGTGATATTGACCGGCGAGCCCGACGTGGCGGCGTAGTTGCCCCCGGCGGTCGCCGTCGCGGTGATAGTACAGGTGCCCGCGGTCAGCATGGTCACGTTGGTGCCCGAAACCGTGCACACAGTGCCCGTGGAGCTCGCGAAGGTCACCGTCGTGCCCGCCGTGTCCGAGGCCGTGCCCAATGGGAAGGTCCCCGCCCCACCCACGACCCAGGTTTGGGTCCCCGGCGGGGTCCAGGTGATGGTCTGGACTCCTGGATTTATGGTGATATTGACCGGACTTCCAGTGGTGAGCAGGTAACTACCCCCGGCGGGTGCCGTCGCGGTGATGGTACAGGTTCCCGGTAGCAACATCGTGACGGTTGTGCCAGAAACCGTGCACACAGTGCCCGTGGAGCTTGCGAACGTCACGGTCGTTCCAGCCGAGTCCGAGGCGGTGAGCGTGAACGTCCCCGTCCCGCCCGTGGTCCAGGTCTCAGACGCCGGCGGGTTCCAGTTGATGGTCTGGGACGCCGCGTTGATCGTTATATTTTCCGCGAATCCAGTCGTTGCAAGGTAATTCCCGCCCGCGGGCTCGCTCGGTGTGATCGTGCAGGTCCCCGCCGCCACCATCGTCACGGTGGTGCCAGAAACCGTGCAAACACCGGTCGTCGAACTCGAGAAGGTCGGCTGAGTACCCGCCGAATCCGTCACCAAGGCCAAGGAGAAGGTGCCAGTCCCTCCCGGTACCCAGTTTTCACTCGCCAAATTGCTCCAGGTGAACGTCTGATTCGTCGGATTTATGGTGATATTGACCGGGGTACCTGGCGTACTCGCGTAAGTACCCCCCGCGCTCGCCGTGGGCGTGATGGTGCAAGTTCCGATCGCAACTGTGGTGACCAGGTTGCCGTTGACCGTGCACACGGTGGGCGTGGAACTGGCGAAAGTGACGGTCGTGCTGCCCGTGTCAGTGGCGCTACCCAGCGAGAACACGCCCTCCACGTAGCCGGTGTTCGAATTGCCCGATTGATCAGTGAAAACGGTCGTGCCAGTGGCGTCAGTGAGCGGCCAGTACGAGACGGGAGAATAAGTCTGTATCTGGGTCGATTCCGCTGCGGTCGTGGCGGCCCCGTACAGGGCCGTCACGTTGGCCTGGCTCAGCTGTGTGGTGTACAGCGCCGCCTGGGCCAATGAACCCTGGAAGTAGTCCGAAACGTTAGCGTCGGGCCAGCCAAGCATTTGGGCGTAGCCAAGGTGCCAGTACATGGGGTAGTTCTGGCCCGCAGTGGCATTCACGTTCGAGGCGACAAGGGCGCCGTCGACGTAGAGGAACTCACCCGCCAGACCATACGTCGCCACAATTTGATGCCAAGTGCCGTCGTCGTAGACACCCGGAGAAGACACCTCGTCCAGGGCACCACTGTTGTCGTTGATCGCCCAGACGAGGTGACCTGCTTGGTCAATCCACAGATTTCGGTCCCAGTGGGTCACCGTGACGCTGGACTGCTCAGTGGTGCCACCCGCAATCGCTCCGGGAGTGGAGGTCTTGAACCAGAGGGAAGTTGAGAACGCCGTTGGGTTGTTGAAAGGATTCTTAGTGTATATAGAAGAGCCACCGGTACCAGCGAAACTCGCCGACGTACCGCCGAGCGGTCCAGAGCCACCCAGTGTCACCCCACTCGAACCCGAACCCCAAGTCTGAGTCCCCGGTGCGCTCCAGGTGATGGCCTGATTCTTGCCCACGACTGTGAAAGAGGCGCTGTTCGAGGAGATGCCTTCGGCGGAGGCGGTTACGTTCACTGGGCCGAGCGTGTTTCCCGTCAGTGTCTCGCTCGCCTGGCCGGCGTTCTGAGTGAAACCACTCTGGCTGACTGAACCCGTACCCGTGAAATTGAACGTGACGGGGGACTGATCGCCGGTCGCCACGTTGGTGTAGGCGTCCTCCAGGGTCGCTCCAGCCGTGCAGGTACCCTGCCACTGGATCGATTGCTGGCACGAGGCGATATTGAGGATAATTTGACTCGTCGGTCCCGGGCCCGCCAAATCAAAACTGTTGGTGTTCGCGGGATTCAGTGAACCCGAAGACGCAGTGAGATAAAAAGAGGTATTAACCAAGCCTCCCAAGGCACAGCCCTGAACCGTAACGACACCGCCGGTTGCGGCGAGGCTACTGCAGCCAGACAAGGTGCCCCCGGAGGACGAGATTGAGATTACCGCGGCAGAGGTGTTGACGAGGTTTCCCCACGCGTCTTCCACGTCGAAGATGGGCTGCGTAGTCAAAACCGCACCCGCGACGCCGGCGACGACGGGCGTGGCGGAACTGAAGACCAACTGAGTGGCAGCACCGGGCAGCGTCGGAGAAAAACCGCTGCTGTTAACAGGCCCCAAAGTCACCCCTCCGACAGTGATCGAAGCGGTGAGATCGTACGTGGTCGTCTCAGAACCCCCGAACACGCAGTTTTCGACGTCCACGACGCCCGCGAGAGGTGTGAGATTCGTACAGAGCGTCAAAGACGCATTGGATGGCGTTTTCGGCGTAAAGCTCAAGTTGAGCGTCGAAGCAGTCGCCGCAGTGACGGGGCTATTTTGCCAGTCCGAAATCGAAACGACGGGCATTGTCGAAAACGACGTACCCGAGGCGGCGAGTACAGGTTGCGTCGTAAATGTCAAGGAGGACGCCACATAGGTGATATTGAAAGGATTACTTACTTTCACTGGGGTCACGCCTACGTTCGAAACCGTAGCCTGAGCCGAGAATGTGACGTTGTTCATGTACGCACTGCCACAAAAACCGGTGATGATGTAATAGCCACTATTAAATGTTTCCGCACCAGAACAACCAAGCGTCTCGCCCGCGCTGATTCCACCGGTGATTCCGTCCGGCTGAGTGGAGGAACTGTTGTTGTAGCCGTTACCTACGACGTTGCCAAAGGCATCCCTGAGCGCAACGACGGCCTGGGCATTCGTGGTCGTGACGAATGGGATGGTCACCGACTGGGTCGCGAAGGGCGTGTTCGCAGCGGGAACAGCCTGAGTGCCGGCCGCCACACCTATGGGCTGGGTATAGAAGGAGACTTGGGTTACGAAGCCGTAGTCCGAAACGCCAAAGGCGCCGCTCACCCCGGTAGTGATGCCGGTAGCCGACGCGATCAAAACGTACTGGGTTGCCTGATACTTGCCTTGGGAGACAAGTTGGTAACCACCGGAAAAATTGCATCCGGATAGCGTCACGGAATTCCCGTTCGCGGGAATCGTGGCGGTAGTGCAGCCGGTGCTGGTTGCCAACTGGCCACCGGACGCGGTGACGGTAACCGTCACTGCGTTGGTACCAACTGAAATTGGCGTCCCACTGGAGTTCTCGTCCGTAATGGTCGGTTCCGTCGTGAGCGGGGTACCCGATTGACCTCCGACCGGCGATACCGTGAAGACGAGGAAACTCCCTCCGCCAGTGACAATGATTTGCACGACGCCGCCCTGGGCGTTGTTACAGAACGCGGTTGAACCATCAAGACTGATTGAACCGGTGGGGACACCACCGTTGAAAGTTGGGTCAGTAGGGCTCGCGTTAATGCTGTTGTCAGTCGCACAGATGTCGTAGGTACCAGCGCTGCTAATGGTGCAGTTTGTGAAAGTCACGTAGCCTTGGCTCTCCAAGCCCGAGCAGCCCGAGACAGCGCCCGAGCCACTGACCGGATAAAGCAGGATTTGGACTGGCGATAGGTCGGTCAACACCGTGTTGCCGTTGCTGTCCGCAACTTCGATCACCGGCTGGAAGTTCAACACAGTCCCCGAGGTCCCGGCGGAGTTCGGTGGGGCGTATAAGGTCCCAGGCGAATTTGCTATGACGAGTTGGGCGGCAGTACCCGCAGCGCTGTCACCCGTACTCCCGAAGGTATTGTCCACCACGAAACTCAAAACGTCAGTAGTACCTGTGACCTGAATTGTGATCATCTGTGGAACGCTGTCCTGGCACAAATTGTTGGGATTGAAGGTATTGATGTTCGATGGGTTGTTGACCGTATTCTTCGCAGTACCCCAGAACTGAACCGCGGTATTAGTCCCGTAACCATAACTAATAGGGATTGTCTTTGAGCCCTCGGTGACGGTGAACGCGGGTGAACCCGAGTTATACGGATAGTTCGCCAGATTCTCTGGGCACGCGGTCAAGAAATAGGAAGAGTTCGTTTGCATCTGGGCGGTGATCTCTTGAGCGGCGGTTTCAAGAGCGAGGTCATTGTTCGTGAGGTTGCGGTGCTCGGCGGAGGCTGAGATGACGGTCCCTAGAGCAACCAACAGAGCGACCGATGCGGTGCCAAGGACCGTGAGTGAAACCAAAACCTCAATGAGGGTGTCTCCGTTCTCCGAGCGACGGCGGATTACCGGCACGAGACGAGGAGCTTTGGCTTTCTTCTGGAAGCGTTGTAGCAGATTCACCGAATCCACCCTTGAACGACTCCACCGAACAGAGATGAGAACAGAGAAGATTCCGTGGGACGTCGAGCGTCCTTCACCGCGCCAACTTCAGCGACCAATGGTTGAAGAGTCCTTTGCATGGTCAGCCGTTCTTCCCAGCGATCAGCAAGCCAAAACTGACGGCTTCCAGTCCGCTGCCAACCATTTGTGCCGAAAAGGACGTGGGAGTGGTGGCAGCCAGCATGGCCGTACCGTTCTTCGTGCTGCTCGTCGTGGTGTACGCGACACCCGTCCCCGTCGTGCCTGTCCCGTAGCACGCGATTTGATACGTATTGATTCCAGCGCTCACGAGGCTCGAAGGAGTCACTGGATTCAAGGATGAGTTCTCCAGCCCGTAGTTGTACGCAGTGCTGGGATCGCCGGTCGTTGTTAATTCGTTACCACAGGCGTTACCCAACGGATCTGAGCTCGTATCCCAGGGCAGATTGTTGGCGAGAATGGAGAGGGGCTGGTCGGACGTCCACTTAATTGACTCATTGACGTCGGTGCTTTCCGCGTCGATGCTTACGAGTTCCCAACCGGTCGCTGCGACCTCTTGGCTGTTTACCACTTCGATGTTGCTCAGAATGACCGAACTCGCCCCGCTGTCGAGCTGGTACAGCGAAGGATCGCCCGGCACGCCTATATAAAAGGGCACTGGGTCGCTAGCGTAATTAACGCCACCGGCGGTGAGGTTAAAGCTGTTCCCCAAAAACGCTTCGCCGTACGTAGGTAAAGCAAAAGGCGAGACGGGCTCTCCAGTAAGGCCGAGGCAAAAGTACATTGTGAAACCGCCTGGCACAGTGACCGAGGTCTCGAGGCCACAAACTCCTGGGTTGTAACTCGAGCCCGACCCGGACGGGGCGACGTACGAATCCGCGACCCCAATTTGTGTAGCCGTGAGCGTAGAGAAATCTATGAAGCAGAGGTTGTTGGCGTAATTACCAGTGCCTGGTTGAGCAAATCCGCACGTCGTGTTGTTGTTCGCTGACGAGGGAGTGGGATTTGAACCCCCTGTGGAAGTCGAAGCTGGAACTCCCACCAGGTTGTACGAATACCCAGTGAGCGGCTCAGTGACGGCGAGGCTCACTTGAGTGATGTCTACGGAAGACACCCAAGCCTCTGCGGCTGACGATGGAGTAATACCCGCCAAGGCGCCGGCCGTTGAAATGGAAAAGATCGGCGAAGGTTGCGAATTTGGAAGATCCACGGAGAGCACGACTGAACTAGCAAGTACGGGACCGCCGGGGTTTGGGACCGACGTCGTCGAACTCGTGATTGGCGAGCTGCTGGTAGATGGATCCGTACAGTACTGTCGGACCATTTCGTACGTGCCAGTGGTGCCAACCTCTTGGCTCATGTACGAAATGATGTTCTCGTAGATTTTATTGGAATTTTCACCCCACTTCAGACCAAGTATTTGGTAACCCGAGCCGCATTGATCGGTGTACCCGGGAGTCACGGTCGAATTATTGGTGGTGAGGTCAGCCGCCGACTGAACGTCTCCACCGAAGGTCGAAGACACGACCTGGGCGTCTTCGGTGTCCGTGAGACGGTTCGACACCCCCGATTGAAGTTGAATCACCGCAACGAGTCCGTAGGCGAGAGCACCGACGATCACCGGCACGATCGCGATCACGATGACTAATTCGACGAGCGTGAAACCTTTTTCACGGGCAGCACCATCCGGGTTGGTGCGACCTCGGTCGTACCAACGAACCCGGCGATTGCACGCCTTTGGGTTACACGCCCGTGAACAAGTGTTCTTCATCCAACCTTGACCTGATTGTAAATTCCGTACATCGCCGATATGAGAGCAACGGCGACGAAACCAACGACCACGCCCATGAATACGATAATCGCCGGCTCGAACAGCGCAGTCGCGCGTTCCAATTTCGTCTCCAACTCACGGTTATAGTAGTCCGCCGCCACCGAAAGCTGCTGGTCGAGCGTGCCCGTCTCCTCGCCCACTCGGAACATTTGACGAGCTGCACCAGGGAAAAGGCCGGTACGGGCAATGGGGCCCGCCAGACCCTGTCCCTGCATCATCGCGTCGCGAACCTCGTCAAGAGCCCTATGAAACACCGCGTTATTAGCAGAATCTGCGGTCACGGCCATTGAGCGAGGAAGGTCAACGCCGGCGCGAAGCATGGAGGAGAGAATCCGACAGATCCGCTCGAGCACGGCCGTTTGGGTGATGTCGCCAATTACGGGCAATTTTAGAATTATGGCGTCAAGTTGGGCGCGTCCCTTATCTGATCGACGCATCGCGGAGTAGCCGCCGACGATGATGATCACCAAAGCGACTTCGGCGTACCACCAGTGACCGATGAATCCAGCCATCGACATCAACATCCGCGTCACGAGCGGCAGTTTCGCGTTCAGCGAAGCAAAAAAGACCCTGAACCTCGGCAGCACGAACACCGTCAAGACCAAGACAGTGACCACCGACATGCAGGCCACCACGGCGGGATAGATCAACGCCGAGGTCACCTTCGTGCGAGCGACCTGGTCACGATCGATGTATTCGGCCAGTTGGTTCAGCACCTGGTCCAGGTTCCCCGTAAGTTCAGCGGACTCGAGAATCCCCACGTAGAAATTCGGGAAGGCCTCGGGATGGGCGGCGCACGCGGTGGCGTAGGTGTCGCCGGCGCGCAAACTGTCGATCAGATCGAAAATGATTTTACGCAACATCTTGCCTTGCGTCTCTTCAACAATGACTTCAAGTGCCTCCATGATCGAGACGCCCGCCTTCATGAACACGGCGAGTTGGCGCGTGAAGTTCATGATCTCGTTACGAGGCACTTTCTTCTTCGTAATCTCGAAGTTGAGAACGCTGGTCCTCACTTTGATATCGAGAGGCTGCAGGCCGCGCTGTATCAGTGCAAGGTGCGCCGCTCCGAGCGAGGCCGCCATCTCGACGCCAGAGAACTTCTTACCGGCTTCGTCGAGCGCGTTGTACTTAAACGGCGTCAACGCACGGTCATTCTTCTCTTTGTTGAGAAAGGGAATGTTCATAGGGTATACACGCTCCGAATCACTTCTGCCACGGTGGTAACGCCCTGTGCCACGAGGCTCACGGCTTCTTGTCGTAAAGTTCTCATGCCTTGCTTCATTGCCAAATTGTGCAACTCCTCTTGTGTAGCCCAGCCAACGATGAGACGCTTGATCTCGGGAGTCATGACGAGTAGCTCGTAGACGCCGATGCGTTCCTTGTAACCGGTGTCGTTGCAAAAATTGCAACCCGTGCCGTGATAGAAGATCTCCTGGGGCGTTCCACCACTCTCGTCGTAGAACTCGCGCTCCTCGTCACTCATGATGTAGGGCGCTTTACAAGAAGGACAGATCCGTCGAAGCAGACGCTGGGCAACGATGGCGAGCACCGAAGACGCCACAAGGAATGATTCAATGCCCATGTCAAGGAATCGGTGCAACGCCGAGACCGAGTCGGTCGCGTGCATCGAGGAAATAACGAAGTGACCCGTCAACGCGGATTGCACGGCGACCCTCGTCGTCTCGACGTCTCGTATCTCACCAACGAGAATAACGTCGGGGTCTTGGCGAAGGATGGCTTTCAATCCAGTCGCGAAACTGAGGCCCGCTTGATCGTTCGTCTGAATCTGATTGATCGTCGGGAAGATGTACTCAACCGGGTCTTCGATGGTCATGATGTTGAGCGTGGGATTGTTCACTTCGGACAACGTCGCGTAGAGCGTCGTCGTCTTTCCACTTCCAGTCGGTCCCGCGCACAACACCATGCCAAATGGAGAGCGCGCGAGTTTCGAATATTGTGCGTGGGTGTCCTCGGGCATGCCGAGGTCGCCCAGACGAAAGACCGAGCGCGTCTTGTCCAAAATTCGCATGACGCAGTTCTCACCCATGATGGTTGAGACCGTGGCGACACGAACGTCGACTTCCTTTCCGTCGACCGTGATCGTCAACTGACCGTCCTGTGGACGACGACGCTCGACGATATTCATGTTGGCCATGATCTTCACGCGACTCACGAGCCCCGGACCCATCGACGTCGGCAACTGCAGCACTTCCTTCAGCGCGCCGTCAATACGAAATCGAATGCGCACCGACTCCTCGGTCGGTTCGATGTGCACGTCAGAGGCACGGTCACGCATGGCTTGAGTGAGGATACGATCGACGACCTGCACCACGGGAGCGTCGTCGATCGGAATTTCACTTTCGGCTTCATTGCTCGAACGTCGTCGCGACTCCTCTACTGCTTCGAAGGCTTGGACCAACGTGCCGACGTTGCTGATGGCTCGGTAGTTGCTGTCGATCGCCCAAGTGATGTCGCTCGCGGGCGCGATCATCAAGAAGACCTTGTGTCCCGTCATTGTCTGAAGATGGTCGCGCATCTGATCAGTGGGCATCGCGACCGCGACGTACAACGAATTGTCTTCGAGGCGAACTGGTATCAGCTGATGCTCACGCGCAAACGCCTCAGGCACGAGAGTGATGACTGCGGGGTCGACATTGTCACGGCGAAGATTCACCACGGTCAGTCCGAAGAAGCTGGCGAGTTCGCTTGCCAGGACTTGGTTATCAAGTACGCCCATCGCAACGAGCACCTCGCCCAACTTGCCACCCGACTGGGACTGTTCGAGCAACGCTCGGTCGAGTTGATCCTGGGTTACGAGTTTCTTCTCGAGCAGTAGTTGACCCAGTCGACCTTTGTAAGGAGGTGAAGTGGCGATTGAATCGGTAACGGTGGTGTCAGTGAACTCGTTCGATGCGTGCTTAGATGAACCCTTGCCCAGGCGCAACTTCGAAGCGCCCTTACTCTCGTCCACCGACGACCTCTCTTTTACGTCGGTCCGGACCGACGAGTCGGCGTTGTCGGACCCGGGCTCTGGTCGAAGACCTTTATCGGACCTCTTTTTTAACGCCACTCAAACCTCACAGACTTACGAACTACCAATTTTCGTTGAAAAGATTAAAGAGAATAGTGCGGTGCACACTTTTACCTGGTCTCGAACCCGCGAACTCATTTCACTCCGCAACCATTCTAATTTGGGCAAAACAGCGAACCAATACTTATGGAACCACAACTCCCCAAAAAAACGCCAACTTTCAAGCCTTGACTGCGGTGAACCCCGACAAATACGTTCTAGTGGTCAAAAGCCTAATCTTTGTTATGCGCGCAACCCGTGCCATTCGAGTCCTTGGCCATCGGATGAAAAACTGCGAAATCTGCAAGGTCTGGGCCGGCGCCAAGAAGTTCCCTAGAGTCGTTGCATGAAGCTGAGCACGGTGATTCTGCCACTTGAAGGTTGGGCGACTTCGAGCGAAAAGTGGAACCGCGCCGAAGAACTTGGCTTTCACGCCGCGTATACCTACGACCATCTTTCGTGGCAACGACTGGAAAATCGCCCTTGGTTCGGTGCGGTGCCCACCCTCGTCGCAGCTTCACTTGAAACTTTAAGGTTGAAGGTTGGAACCCTAGTCACGTCGCCGAACTTCCGCCACCCCGTTCCTCTAGCGAAGGATCTGCTCTCACTCGACGACGTGTCCAACGGACGACTCATCATCGGTATCGGCGCGGGCGGCGTCGGCAACGACGCCTCGGTGCTCGGTGCCGAGGCGTGGACGACACGCGAGCGGGCCGATCGATTCGAAGAATTCGTCAGTCTCCTGGATGAACTTCTGCGCGAGCCAGTCACGTCACGAAGCGCGAAGTACTACTCGGCGACTGACGCGAGAATGCTGCCCGGCCCCGTTCAACGGCCCCGTCCGCCCTTCTACATCGCCGCGACTGGCACGCGCGGCCTGGACTTGGCTGCACGCTTCGCTCAGGGTTGGGTCACCACGGGTCACGATGCCAGCAGTGTCGCCACCTGTGAGCAGAACGTCACGCGTCAACTCGAAAGACTCGGCGACGCGTTGCGACGACACAGTCGGCACGTCAATGACGTCGCAACGTTGTTGCTTGACGGACTCAACAATGAGAGACCCCTCGTCTCACTCGACGCCTTCGTCGATTGGGCCGGTCGATATCGCACACTTGGTATCACCGAGTTGGTCATCCACTGGCCCGAGCCCGATTCTCTCTTTGATTCTTCAATTGCGACGTTTGAGAAAATTGCTCTCGAGGGACTGCGTCAATTAGGTGAGCAGCCATGACGTCTCTGGGTAATGACACGATGATCACCGCGGGCGTGGACTTCGCGTCGCAGGCTTCAAATACCGCGGCGTGTTCAATAACGTGGCACAGCACGCAGGCTGTCATTACCGAGTTCGCACCGTCGTGCGATGACGACTACCTCATGGAACTTTCATCGCGGGTGGCGAAACTCGGCATTGACGTCCCACTCGGTTGGCCCTCACCGTTCGTTGAAGCTCTACGCATGCACGCAGAGGACGGTTCGTGGCCCAGAGAGTACGAGCACACGGTGAATTTGAGTCAATATCGACTTCGCGCGACCGACAACTGGGTGCACGATGCGTTAGACCTTCCTCTCCCACTTTCGGTCGCGACTGACCGCATTGCCATTCCCACGATGAGAGCAGCGGCGCTATTCGCGAGGATCACCCCACGCTTACCTTTGGACGGGTCGGGACTCGTGACTGAGGTCTACCCCGCTGCGGCTCTCGCACGATGGGGATTCCGGTCCAAGGGCTACAAGGGCAAAGCGAACGAGGAAATACGAACTGTTCTCATTGGCGACATAGCACGAGCCACTTCACAGTGGCTTTCGTTCACTTCCCAACAGCAAGCACTGTGCGTTGCGAACGATAACGCCCTCGATTCCTTGGTCGCTGCACTCGTGGCACGCGCGGCGATGAGAGGGCTCACCGAACCAATTCCACTCGGCTTGCGGGCCGCGGCACTTCGAGAGGGTTGGATTGCGATTCCTCGAGAAGGCTCACTTGGCGAGTTGGTCGACGATTCTTTCGTTGGCGCATGAGCGAGCGCCCTACGTATTCGGCAACTCAAGACTTTTTGTGCTTGGCAACCCTTCGCGTGTATTAAACCGTTAGACATGGATTCGCCACCACGCCGATCAAAATCATCGGTGGGCCGCATTGTCGCGGTGATCATCGCGGGACTCAGCCTCTACGTTGTACTTCCCGCTCTCGTGCGCGTTATCTCGTCCTGGCCCCGGCTGTCATCTCTCTCACTCTGGTGGTTCGCTCTGGCGGTGCTGGCTGAGGTACTTAGCTTCGTGTGCGCAATGGCTCTTCTGCGTCTCGTGCTGCGTACTGGTGGTTGGTTCGCCGTCGTGACCGCCGGTCTCGCCGGCAATGCGGTGACCAACACCTTGCCCGGTGGTGACGCGGTCGGCGCGAGTGTGCAATTTCGAATGTTGGAAGCATCGGGCATAGATTCCGTGCAAGCGGGCGGGGGTCTCGCCGTGTCATCCATCATTGGTATCGCGGGCTTATTCTCGCTGCCCATTTTTGCGCTGCCCGTGCTCGTCGGCGGCTCAGTGAGTTCGGGCCTCGTGCACGCAGCCGAACTCGGCGTCGTCGGCTTCGTATTGATCGCTGCTCTTGGTGCGGTGTTGCTCTCGACTGACAAGCCGCTACTTCTTCTGGGGCGAGGGTTGCAGTGGGTCATAAAGAAATTGCCTCGCCTCAAGCGCACGAGCGACGACCTACCCACTCGACTCGTAAAAGAACGCGACCTCGTGCGCACAGACCTCGGCAAGAACTGGTGGAAGGCTGTGCTGCTTGTCGCGGGACGCATCGGGCTCGATTACATGAGCCTGCTCGCCGCGCTTCGCGCCACCGGTGCGCGGCCAAACCCTTCGTTAGTGCTTCTCGCCTACGCGGCGACTGCGGTCATCGCACTGGTGCCCATCACGCCCGGCGGAATCGGCATCGTTGAAGCGAGCCTCAGTGGGCTACTGGTTCTCGCTAACGTTCCCAGCTCGAGTGCGGTTCTTGCGACTTTGGTCTTTCGTCTTGGCTCATACTGGTTGCCGACAATCGCGGGCGGTGTCTGTTACGTGCTCTTTCGCCGCCGCTACGGTTCGATGAGGCACGCCAACACAAACTCCTGAACTTACCCGAGGCTCGTAGCCAACCCTGGCGCTTACCAATACGCGAGAATCATGGGAGTAACGTAAGGCGAGAGCGGGCGAGGAGAACAGCGTGGCGGAGAAGTCCCCTGACGAGGAATACGCCGAGACGCGACGCGCGCGTATAGTCCTGCGCGCGAAACTCAATGACGTTCCCCTGCTCACGATCATCACCGCAGTCCTGGTCGTCGTGGTCGTCTACATGACTGGAAAGCTCCTTTACCGACTGCGCGACATACTCCTACTGATGGTGTTGGGTGGTTTCATCGCACTGTTACTGAACCCGATGGTCGACGGCCTCGAACGCTGGAAGATCAAGCGCCGCGGTTACGCGGTCGCCATCGTCGCGCTCGGTACCCTTGTCGTCTTTTCCGCGTTGGCGTTCGCCTTCGGCGACCCCCTCGTCAATAGTCTGACCCACCTCTCACACACTCTGCCCTCCTACGTCAATCGGGCCCAACACGGCAAGGGCTGGCTCGGCAAGTTGCTGCGCCGTTATCACGTGGAAAATTGGATTCACAAGAACTCATCCAAACTGGTCTCACTGGCCAAAAGCCTCAGCAAGCCCGCCCTCGCCTTGGGCAGAGGCGCCATCACGGCACTCTTCGCCCTGGTGACGTTGTTTGCCTTCGTGATGATCCTGCTCCTCGAGGCGACCAAGATGCGTGAAGCAATCATCGAGATGCTCGCGCCCGAACACGCCGAGCGCACGAGGCGCATCAGTGCCGCCATCAGCAAGGCCGCGCTCGGCTACATGCTCGCGAACCTCGTGATCTCCGCGGTCGCGGCCGTCGCAGTGTTCGTGACCCTCGAGATACTCGGCGTGCCCTTCGCGTTGCTCTTTGCCCTATGGGTCCTGCTCGTCGACTTCCTGCCGACGATTGGAGGAGCATTGGCGGGCTTTCCCACGGTGCTGTTCGCCGCCATTCATTCGGTTTCGGCGGGCGTCGTCATGCTGATCGTGTTCCTTCTCGTGATGCTCATTCAAAACCACGTCTTGTACCCGGTCATCATGAGCAAAACCGTGAAACTCAATCCCCTGGTGGTCTTCGTCGCCATCTTGGTGGGTGCCGAGGTCGGCTCGTGGGTCTCAGGCTTGTTCGGTGGTCTCGTCGGCGTCTTGCTCGCGGTACCAATCGCCGCGACCGTCCAGGTCATCGTCAAGGAGTTCTGGAGCTCGTCCGCGAGCCCGACAAACGCCGTACCACCTCCAAGAAAGACCCCAAAGAAGCGCCCCGCGAGTGGAGTTCGAAAGACCACCTAGGCGCAAGGGGCAGCACGAAGTCTGAACCATATACTGCGAACTATGGCCATACTCTTCTGGTTGGTGATCCTTCTGGTCTGCGTCGTGGCAGAAATCCACACCAACGCATTCATTGCCCTATTTATAGGGTTCGGGGCGGCGGTCGCGCTGATCCTCGCTTTTTCGAGTGTCGCCTTTGCCCTGCAGGCAGTCTTGTGGCTAATCATCTCGGGCGTGACCCTGACGGCGCTGCGTCCTTTTGCCATGAAGAACTTTCACCGGCCCCTTCACACCGACCTATCGCGTCCGACCAAGAGCGCGCTGACCAATCTCAAAGGGATGGTCGAAGAGACGGTGGGCGACGAGAACCACCCCGGGCGAGTGAAGATCCAAGGCGAGTCCTGGAAAGCAGTCACTGATTGGATGGAGCCGATCCCCACCGGCGCGCCCATCGTCGTACGCAAGACCTACGGCACCACCTTGTGGGTCGATCCCACCTGATCGATTCGACCACCTATATATAGGGGTCGAACTCGACTGGCGATGCCAACTGACGCCTAGGCCGTAGGAGTCACGCTCGGCACGTCGCTCATCACGCTCTTTATCGCCTGGACTGCACCCAGCAGGGCCGCGCTCTCGGCGGGGATGATGAGTTTCGTGTTGTCGCTCTCGGCGAACTTCGCCAGTGTGTCGAGTTGAAGAATGGCGACCAACGTCGGATCGGGTGCCGCGGCCTTGATCGCGGCGTAGACCGTGGCGATTGCCTGGGCTCGACCCTCGGCGTCAAGAATCTGCGCCTGGCGATTACCTTCAGCTCGAAGTATGAGGGACTGCTGAGCTCCCTCCGCTTCCTTGATCGCCGCCTGGCGTTCACCGTCGGCGACGTTCACCGCGGATTGCTGCTGACCCTCAGACTCGAGGATTCGCGCTCTCTTTTCTTGGTCGGCCTGCTTTTGCAGCGCCATCGCCTGAAGGATCTGATCGGGCGGGGTGATCTCGAGGACTTCGACACGATTGATTCGCACGCCCCACTTGTCCGTCGCCTCTTCCATCTGGGTCTGAAGCATGGTGCCGATTCGTTCGCGCTGGGAGAAGGCTTCGTCAAGGGTGATACTGCCAAAGACCGCACGCACTGAAGTTCGCGCGAGGTTGTCGACACTCACCAGGTAGTCCGAGTTGGTAAAAAGCGCCAAACGCACGTCGACCACTTGACTGAAGATGGTCGCATTGACGATCACCGCCACGTTGTCGCGGGTGATCACCTGCTGGCGGTCACCGGTGCGAGGGGTCTCGCGTACGTCGACGATCTTGAGCACCTCGATGAAGGGAATGATGAAACACAGACCCGGATTCTTTATGTCCTTGAACTCTCCGAAGCGAGTCACGACGCCAACGAATCCCTGCTGGACGATGCGAACGGCCTTTACGATGGCGTAGATCACGAGCAAGACAATGACACCCGCTATCGATGCGATGATGATTCCCACGTCAGATCCCTTCAACGGCCACCTCAATAGTCACGAGCGAGCCCACCAGGCCCGTTGTTCGGAGTGTAGCCAACGTCCCGGCACGCGCAAGCGGGCCCAACGGTCCCGGCTGACCTAGCGTAAAGCGCAATGTCCTCTGAAGAGAGCGCTTTGGTGATTCTGGTCCCCGAGTCCGAGGAACTCGTGGGTCGGTGGCGGACGAGATTTGACCGAGCGGCGGCCTACGGCGTTCCCGCGCATATCACGGTCCTGTACCCCTTCGTTGCTCCGGAGTTGATCGATCGTGACGTCAGAGACCGTTTGGGGACGCTCTTTGGCACTCAAGAACCCTTCGACTTCTCGCTCACCGAGACCAGTCGTTTCCACGACCAGATCCTCTACCTGGTCCCCTCAGCCGAGCAGCGATTCACACAGCTCACTCAAGCCGTCGTTGCTTCGTTCCCCGACCACCCGCCCTACGAGGGCCGTTTCGAGAAGATCGTCGCCCATCTCACCGTGGCCGACCTCGCCGAAGCCGAGCAACTCGAAATCGTCGAGGCCGCCCTTTCCCCGAAGCTGCCGATTCTCGCCCACGCGAGAACAATTTCACTGCTCGTCGGTCGCGACGAACCCGCGACGTGGCACGTAGCGGGCGAATTCGCCTTAGGTCCTTTGTTCTAAGGCTGAACTCAGTTCTGACGTGGCTGATGACGACCACTTTCTAGTAGAACGTCAGTACGAAGTATTGGCGAATCGGGAGGTATCCATGGACGTTGCGTCATTTGTCTCTTCCATCTTCGATGGTCAACTACCTTTTCGTGTCGAAGCCTTCGACGGCAGCACGGCGGCGCCAAGCGTCAATTCGCCTGCCAACAACATCACTTTGAAGATCCTCAGCCGCGACGCGCTGGTACGCTTCGTGAGCCGTCCCGGCGAGCTCGGACTCGCGCGCGCTTACGTCGCCGGCGACATCGACGTCGACGGTGACCTGGACGCGCTCTTCGGCCTGGAGGTGCCACCACTGCGTCACATACTCACCTGGGAGAATCTGCGAGGACTCGCCTCCGAGGTAGGTGCCGCCGCATTCAAGCGGCTACCGCCGCCTTCGATCGAGGCCAGGCAACGCGGCGCTTTACACAGCCGCGCGCGCGACAAGGACGCCATCTCGCATCATTACGACGTTTCGAACCACTTCTACGAGATGATCCTGGGTCCCTCGATGACCTATTCGTGTGCAGTCTTTCGTTCACCCGATGACACGCTCGAGATCGCCCAACGCCGCAAGGTCGACCTGGTCGCGCGCAAGCTCGAACTTAAACCAGGCATGCGCCTGCTCGACGTGGGATGCGGGTGGGGCGCCATGGCGATTCACGCCGCCAAGGAGTACGGCGCGCACGTCGTCGGTGTGACCCTTTCCGAACCCCAACAACGCTACGCCAGCGAACAGGCCAAACTCGCCGGCGTGTCAGACCTCGTCGAATTCCGACTACAGGACTTCCGCGACGTCAAGGACGGTCCGTTCGACGCCATCAGTTCCATCGGCATGTCCGAACACGTTGGGCGTCGATCGCTCTCGGCCTATTCGCAGTGCCTCTTCGATCTTTTAAAGCCCGGGGGCCGCTTCCTCAACCACGCCATTGGTCGGCCAGTCTCCTTTGACCCCGATCCCCAGCCATCCACGATCTCGCAGATGAGTCGCCAAATGCAGATCGCCCTCAGCATGCGCGGTCCCTCCAAGACCGGTAGCCCGTTCATCGAGCGCTACGTCTTTCCCGACGGCGAACTTCACGAAGTCGGCACAATGGTCTCTATTTTTCAGGCGCATGGCTTCGAGGTTCGTCACCTCGAGAGTCTGCGTGAACACTACGCGTTAACTCTTCGTCACTGGGTGGAGAATTTGGTCAAGCGCTTCGACGAAGCAGTCGAGGAAGTGGGCGACCAACGCGCGCGGGTGTGGCGCCTCTACATGGCGGGATCGGCCGTTGGCTTCGAGCGTCATCACCTCGAGATCCACCAGATCCTGTGCGCCAAGCCCCTCGAAGGTAAGAGCGGCTTCGCGCTGCGCACGGAATTCGAACCAAGATTTTGACGGACCGTCTGAATTCGAGTCACGAACAAGCCAGTGGCGCGCGGCGCCTGCGGCTGCGCTCGTACACCCTGGCCGACGAGACCGCGGCTCGAGCGGCGAACGAGTCGATGAAGAGCGACGGCTCACTCTTCCTGCTCGACTGGAACGAGACCACGCAGTGGCCCCAATGGCTGAAGACCATCAACGAGCACCGGCGAGGGCTCAGCCTCTCGGTGGGTCTCGTGCCCGCCGTCCAGCTCGTCGCTGACGTCGACGGCGACATCGTCGGGAGCGTTCGCGTGCGGTTCAGTCTCAACAAGGAACTCGAGAGGACCGGAGGACATATTGGCTACGGGGTTCTGCCGGCTCAGCGTCGACGCGGCTACGCCACCGAGATCTTGAGCCAGGCCCTCGTCGTCGCCCGCAGCCAAGGGGTCGACCGAGTTCTCGTCACGTGTTTTGAGGACAACGCCGCTTCGGCCAGGGTCATCGAGAAGTGCGGTGGCGTACTAGAGGACGTCATCACCATCGAGCACGACGCCCGAGGGTTGCGGCGCTACTGGATTGAGTAGGCCCCGTCAGTTCGACGAAAGAGGACGTCTCATGGATCCCGCAGTGATTCGAGGAAGCGAGTCGCGTCGTGGGGGGAATCGAACTTGATGACCGCGACGTTCGACGAGTGACGAGCTATTGCTTGGTCGATCTTCGGCTTCACAACGCGCGGGAAGCTATAGATGAACTTGATGAACGCGGGATCGAAGTGCTCCGGACAACCTTTCGCCTGCACGTCCTGGCCAAAGTGCGTGACACTGCGAAAGAGCGCCCGGAAGAGACAACGCCACTTCGAGATGTTAAAGAAGATGACGGTGTCGGCGCGTTCGAAGCGAATGTCGAGCGTCTGGGAATAGGTGCCGTCGACGATCCACGACGATCCCGAGAGCAGTTCGAGCTGTCGGGGCACCCACTCTTCGTGGGGGGTCTCAACCCAGCCGGGATGCCAGAAGTAATTATCCAGATGGATCACCGCAAGGCCCATGGAGGCACCGAGTTGGTCCGCGAGCGTGGTCTTGCCCGAACCCGGCGAGCCCACGATGGCGATTCGGTTCATAGCCAAGCCTTTCTATCAGGCGACTGAGTCAATGGCGCGCTGTCCGAGAAAAAGACTGACAGGCTGGAGCAATGACAATCGAACGACTTGAAGTCCAACGCACCATCGAAGCGAGCCCTCCTGCGATCTTCGCCGTCCTTCGCTCACCGCGGGGCCACGTCAGCATTGACAGTTCAGGAATGCTGCTCAGCGCCGAGGGTACGGACGTCACCGCAGTGGGCGACACATTCATCGTGCACATGGACCGCGAAGCGCTCAACGACTACCCAATGGGCAAGTACGACGTGACGATAACTATCACCGCGTTCGAAGAGAATCACGAGATCGCCTGGAACGTGTCGGGAGTCTTTCGAGGAACCATGGGTCACGTCTACGGCTATACCCTCGATCCCGTTGAGAACAGCACCACCGTCACTTCGTACTACGACTGGTCCGAAGTCGGCCAGGAGTGGAAGGATGCCGATATCTTTCCCGTCATACCCGAAAGCGCTCTTCGAGCGACGTTGGGCATTCTCGCGAGAACCGTGGAGACAAGCGCGTCCTCGAACTGATCGAGCGCGATCATCAGTGCGGCGACGTCGCGCAGTACGTAGTCGTCACGTACGGCAATTCGAAAGGCTCGTCGAACGATTTGATGATGCGGTCCACGTCTTCCAAGATCTTCTGCTGTTGCGATGAATCGAGCACGGCGATGTAACTCGTCGTCAACACTCGTTGATGCAGCGTGAACCGGTCCATCAACTGAGCGTTCTTGAATGAGCGCTTTTCGACGTCATCGAAGCCACCGATTTCGAGGATCGTCGAAAAGTCCGTCGCCATGTCGTAGGGCTTCTTCTGGTGCCAGAGAATCGCGGCGCTCATCTCGTCGACCCAATCGACGCTTTCGTCGCGTTCGTTCCAGATAAGACCCAGTCCGCCACCGGGGACCAGGACCCTCGTAAATTCTGCCAACGCCCTCTCGGGGTCGAACCAGTGGAACGCCTGGGCGACGAAAAGGTCATCAACCGAGGCATCGCTCAACGGCAACTTCTCAGCGAAACCTTCCACGATCTCCACGCTGGGAAGCTGCCGGGCGAACTCGTCACGCATGCCCTGAGCCGGTTGGACCGCAATGACCTGGGTCGTGAAGGCCAGCAACTCCCTCGTGAACAGTCCCGTTCCCGCGGCGACATCGACCACTCTCGTCGTCGAGGTAACGCCGAGTCGATCGATGAGATAAGCGACCGCCTCGACGGGGTAGCCGGGTCGGGCTGACTGGTAGCGAGTACCGTCCGCGAATCCTTCGATGCCTACCTTGGGCGTTCGTGACTCCGACACTGGTCCCCCGTTTCGGTTACACCCTCATTCTAGATTTCTTACGGGCGAGATTCCTCGAACTGCGGCGACAAGATTGCGTTCGTCCATTTCAGATCTACGCGCGTGGCCCACCGACCTAATGAAGCCACTTCACAGGACCTCGGTATCGCGAAGCACCCGAGTCACGTCCGAGAGGACTTCCAAAATCCATCAGCCATATCCTCCGCGCCGCGAGAGATCCGCTCGTCGAATTCGCCGAAAAGAATCGACGTCCTGGCCGCGCTTAGTCTCCCGACGACGCCTCGCTCAACGTGGGTTCGACGCTCGTACCCGCTGAGCCCACACCGGCCTCGGCCATGGCGATGTCACCCACACTCGCCAGACCCTCCTCGGCCTCAGCGCTCATCGAGTGACCGTGTCGCTGTACGCCACCGCCACGCATCCAACTGAAGACCGCCCCGATGAAGCACATCACGGCAGCGGCGATAAAGGCCATGTGCAGTCCCTTGGCGAAAGGTGACGCGATCAGACTGGGGAAGAAACTACGGCCGAGCAGCACCGAAGCGTGAACGCCGGGTTGGGCGAGCAGATGTGACCCCAACAACGTCTGTATCGGATTGATGCCCAAGAACGCTGAGAAGAGGCTGCCGATCGCGGGTATGTGCGAGATGGCGGTGGCCTGGGCGGTCGGAACGCCCTGGGCCGTGAGGCCCGCGAACAAAGAGTGTGGCAGCGACGTCGCCAGTCCGAGCGTGATGACGGTGAAGAAGAAGCCGATTGAAAGTACGCTCGCCGAGTTCTGGAAGGTGTTGAGCATCGCACCTCCCGCGCCGCGTTGATCGGCGGGTAGCGAGTTCATCACGGCACTCGTGTTGGGCGCGGCGAAGAGCCCCATCGACAATCCCACTAGGAGCAACAGTCCGGCGAAGACGGGGTACGAGAAGTTGATAGGAATTGCCTGGAGTCCTATGAGGCTCACGCCGGTCAGCACCAGACCCAACGTCGCGAAGTTACGCGCACCGTGACGGTCGGCGAGGCGACCCGAGAGTGGACCGGCGATGAAGAAGCCCACCGTGAGCGGCACCATATAGATGCCCGCCCACAACGGCGTGCGGGCAAATGAGTAGCCGTGCTCGGGCAACCAGATTCCCTGCAACCAGATGATGAGCATGAACTGCAAGCCACCTCGCGCCAGAGCCAGCATCAGCGCGGCGATGTTGCCCATGGCGAATCCCCTCGAATTGAAGAGATGGAGCTGAAACATGGGTTGTTTGACCTTGAGCTCGATGAGAACGAACACCGCGAGGATGACGAGTCCGCCGATGATGCATGAAAGCACGAAGGGGCTCGTCCAGCCCATCGCGTGACCACCGTAGGGCTGCAGACCGTAGACAATGCCAGTGAGCAACGCGATGAGACCGATCGCAAACGTGAAGTTCCCGTACCAGTCGATGCTCGCCTTGGTGCGCGTCCCGTTGTCACGCAGCTTCAGCGCAGCCCAAACCGTACCGAAGAGCCCGACGGGCACCGAGACGAGGAACACCAGGCGCCACTCAATGGGGGCGAGCACACCTCCGAGGATGAGTCCGATGAAGGCGCCGCCGATTGCGGCGACGCCGTTGATACCCAGAGCGAGACCTCGTTCGTTGGGCGGAAAGGCGTCGGTGATGATGGCGTTTGAGTTCGCGAAGAGGAAGGCACCGCCGACGCCCTGACCCACACGCATGAAGATGATCCAAAGGGCTGCAGCGGGGCCGGTCATCCACGTCACGGCGAGCAAGATCGAGAAGATAGTGAAGATCGCGAATCCAAGTGTGTACATTCGCACTCGGCCAAACATGTCACCGACACGACCCAAGCTCACCACGAGCACCGAAGTGATGAGCAGGAAGCCCATAAGGATCCACAAGAAGTACGTGGTGTTCTGTGGCGCCAATGGGTTGAGTTTGATACCGCGAAAAATGTCCGGCAGGGCGATGAGCAGGATCGATCCATTGATCGTCGCCATCAGGATGCCCATCGTGGTGTTCGAAAGTGCGATCCACTTGTAACGGTCGGGGTGATGCGCGGAAGCTGTAGGCATGGTTTCTCCGAGGTCGACGTAGCAAATGGTCCGAGAGAGTCGTTACTTAGTTAACGCCAACTAAGTATAATAGGTGGATGGCCATTCTGGAGACACAAAAGAGAAAGGGTTCTGCGCCGAGGTCGTCCTCGGCGACCGCCCTGCGCGTGGCGGTCCTGCGCATCTACCGGGCTCTACGGATCCGCGCGGACCACCAGGTCACCCCATCCCAGGGATCGGCCCTCGCTCGTATCGAACAGTCCGAGCCGGTGCGTATCGGCATACTGGCTCACCTCGAAGGGATCTCTGCGGCCTCGATGAGCAAGATCGTGGACTGCCTCGTCGACGACGGCTACGTTGCGCGCGTGCCCGACCCTCTCGACGGACGCGCGAGTGTCGTCCAATTGACGACGGGCGGGCGCGAGATGATTCACGCCATTCGTACTGCGAGCACCGAAGCGCTCGAAGTGGCCCTCGAGGCGCTGAGTGAGAGTGAACAGTCAATACTGCGCCGTTCCCTGCCGGTGCTGGAAAAAGTCGCCGAGGCCTTACAGTTTCGCGAAGTCGGTTAGCGGCAAGGTCCACTCGGCGACCCAGAAGGACTAAACCTGCTTAGAGGCGGTGTGAGGTGAGCGAGCCAATGGACTACGAGAACGGCGAAGAACACGAGGGCCTCGAGCAGTATGCGGTCGTTGCGAACCGACGTCAGCAGTGGGACATTCTGTTGTGGCAGATGCCGACCATGGCCCTCACGGGCGAGGCGTTTCTGCTCACGATCGCCCTCGCCGGTTCCACGAGCCAGGCGGGCCGCATAGTGGCGAGCGCGTTGGCCATGATCGTGGCGCTCGCCGCACTGCACTCACTCTCCGCGCACCGACTCTCAGAACTCGCTGATGCCGCGTGGCTGTCCGAACATGAGAGAGCCCACGGCGCCTCCGAAATCCACGGTCTCACCTGGCGTGATCGGCGTATCGCAATCGTAAGGGACCAACTCCACTCGAAGTCCTTCACCGACCGGCTCGTCGCGCGGACCTACCACTTTCGTTCCATCGTGGTGTGGTTCTGGACCATGGTCCTCATCGCACTCACCGCGTGCGCCGTGCTCGTGCTCGCGATAGCGGACCCTGCGCTCTTGCACACTTAAGTCGAGCGCGTTCGGGCCTGACGACGGAACCGGTGCGTGGGAGCGATGCGTACGAGAGCGTTATAGGTGACCAGGGCGATGGCGAGGTGCATGCACATCAGCACCGCCACTCCCTTGGCGGGTTGGCCCTGGTGCCAAATGTAGAGATCCGGCGCGAGGAGCACGATGGTGACGACGATCGCCATCCGGTAGTAGAGCCAACGCGGCTTTGACGAGACGCGTGTAACGAATGGCCAACCACAGCAGGCGATGATCACGCCAATGACGGTCAGTTTTGCGTAATCCGAGAATTGGAAATGTCCATAATCTCGCACCGAGGGAAAGATCTTGGTTCCCACCGCCACCAGAGCCATGTCGGCCACGAGCGAGCCGACGATCGCCACCGACGAAGCGAGGATCAATTCGGCGCGCGATGGTGGGCGCGGCGGGTCGAAATCGACGTGGAAATAGCGCAACAGGGGCCGAATGAATTTGGGAAAGGTCTCCGTAGTCACTTTCATCGCAGTTCCTCAAGGGTTCCCATAGCCGAATGAGGATTTTACCGTGACCCGAGACAGCTCAGTTACGGTTAATTCCCTTCGAGCACGGTGTCTTCAAGATACGAGCGCAGTTGACGGCCCATCTCGCGGGGATTGCCGCTCAACTCGCCGATCACCTCGCCTTCGACTTCAGTGTCGTCACCGGGACGATAGAGCGAGACGCGCATCCCTTTGCCGCCACGCGCGGCACTGATGACCCAGGGCATTCCAATGTCCCCAGAATCCTTGGTCGCCATGATCTGACCGCTGCGTCCGAGCCCGATGCTCCAACCCGGCGAACGCGCCGCATCCATCACTCGCTGGGTCTCGGCGCCGCTTTGGAATCCAGAAGTTTTTGCGATGTCCACACCCTACGGCGTGGGTGTCACGTTGTCGCTCAACCCGCGTCCTTCGATGTCTCACACGTCTTCTTCAGGCGTTCGAGCGTCGTGCGGATCGACTCTTTGGTGTACTCAGCCCGGTCGAAGCCCTTCTTCGAGTCCGGACGTCGGACCAACCAGTTGCGCCGGTCCTTCCAGGTCTCGACGACGCGGCAACCGTTGGGTGTTGACTGGATCTCATAACCCCAGTGCGCCACACGAAAAGGCCCGAAGGTGACCTCGAACACGAAGGTGGTCGGAGAGTCGTAACGAGTAATGCGAGCAGTGGTCGACCACTTCTCATCGTGACGGCGGTTGGTGCCCTTGAACCTCACGCCGATACCGGGGCCGGTCGCGGTGCCCATCCATTCGCCGCCGGTGTTCTCGGGCGACAGTTTTCCCATCGCCGGTAAGTCCGCGATCGTCGCGAACACGACTTCGGGGCTCGCCTCGACGTCGATGGAGTCGGAATACGTCATCTCGAGACTCTAGCGAGCGTTCTGCAAACTCTGTGTGCGCCGTGAGTAGAGCGCGTACGTCCACTCGATCAGGCACCATGAAAACCCCAACTCAAAGATCAACTCACCCACCAAGAGATACGAGAAACTCCAGTCCGGCAACGACGCGGCGGCCCACACGCCGCCCAATAATTCCAGGACGAATGCTCCGACCGTTCGACAGGACCGGTAGAGCATCATCAGCTGGATGGCGATGGCGAGTTGGATGAGGGCCATGACGGTCCCGACACTCATGTGCGCCCAGTTAAAGAACGTCCCTTTGTTGTAGGGCGTGAGGAGCAGGACGATCAAGCCCACCGCTACCGCCCGCAGACCCAGAACCGCTAGGTGCGAGAGGCCCGCGCGCGCGAAGTACGAGGACGCGCGCCACAGACCGTAGGAACCGACACAAAAGCCGAGGACAATGATCGCGATCGTCCGGTGATAGACGCCGTAAAACGAGATGCCGCTCATTTCCGATTCGTGACTGTGGTTCACGAAGACGCAAACGCCCACCGCGAGGAAGAAGAACGCTTGAGTGGCGAGAAGGAAGTGTCGGACGTCCGTTTCCCCTGGCTCAGCGTCGACGACCATTCCCTAAAGTCTAGAGACGGGTCTAGCTCTGGAAACGCTTACGCGACGCTTCAAGTTCCTTCAGCGCCGCCTCTCGGCCCACCCAGTTCTCGACTTTCATCCACTTTCCTTCATCGAGGTCTTTATAGACAGTGAAGAAGTGGCTGATGCGGTCGAGCACGCTCTTAGGCACGTCGGTGATGTCCGTCGCCTTCTTCCAGGCGGGATCGTAATCAGGCACACACAGAAGCTTCTCATCCTTACCGTTCTCATCTTCCATGATGCACATACCCAGAATCTTCGACTCGATGAGACATCCGGGAAAGGTCGGGTACTCGGTGAGCACGAGTGCGTCGAGTGGATCGCCGTCGCCGCCAAGGGTGTCGGGGATAAATCCGTACTCAGCCGGGTAGCCCATCGAGACAATGAGGTGGCGATCGAGTTTGATGGTGTGATTCTCGTGGTCGTATTCGTATTTATTCTGACTGCCACGAGGGATTTCGATGATGACGTTGATCGTGTCCATGGTTCCAGCCTTCTTCAAGAGTCGCCTCGCTACGCGCTGCAGGACCATCGTAGCGACATCATCGGCCCCGGGGCTGGCTCACTCAGTGCCGTCGCAACTTCGAAGTGCTAAGAAAGGGAAGTTCGCGCGACGCAAGGGCAATGACACGACAATGGCTCATTCCACACCTTTACTCTCCAATCTGCGCGGCATGCGCTACGGCGAGGTACTACTCGCCTACCTCGAAGGCGAGCAACGGGTCGAAGTCTTCAACTCGTTTCCTATGAATCAGTGCCCCGACGAACTCTGGCGCGCGCTCGTCCCCGAGACGCTCGCCAAAGAAGCCAAGGCCACGTTCGCCATCCTCAACGGTCCCCGCTACTGGCTGATGGACGGCATGGGCAAGGTACAGAAAGTGCAGCCAGTTATTCGTGACTTCGGGGGTATCGAAATGCGACGTGTTGCCATGCTCGAACTCGAAGGTGATGTTGTGCGTTCTACCTACAAGGAACGCCACGTCAACCATGGAGCGGTCTGGTACTTCAACGCGGGAAGCATGGTCAACGAACTCACTTCGCCCCTCGCCAAGACCTACGTCATGCAGGCGTACTGCACTGGTGTCGACGAAAGCCTTACCGAAGCGTCCCTCGACGGACTCGGCGCAAGACTGCAACTTCCCCTTGGCTGGTCTTACGGTTCGCGAGTGCTCGACACCGAACTCGTCGTCGATAACACCGAGCGTGTAGCGACGGTGATCCAAGACGAGTTAGAGAACACGTACACCTTGCTGGACTAACCCGCGGCCCGTCCAAACAAGCGACCTAGACTTTTCCAGAACGGCGCGTCGCCGTCACCACAAAGGAGTTCCTATGGAGCGGATTGGTGTAGTCGGTTGCGGCCTCATGGGCTCGGGGATCGCGGAAATCGCGGCGCGAACGGGAAGTGACGTCACCGTCATCGAACGCGACGCAGAGGCGGTCAACGTGGGCAGAAACCGCATCGAGAAGTCGCTCTCTCGCGCGGTCGCCTCGGGCAAGCTGCCAGAAGAGGAGGCCTCACTCGCCCGTTCCAATCTGCACTTCAGCGAAGACTTCGCCAAACTCGCCAGCGTGCAACTGGTCATCGAAGCGGTCGCCGAGGATGAGAAGACCAAGGTAGAGGTCTTCAAGACCATCGACGCGGTCGTTCAAGATCCCAACGCGATACTCGCGACCAACACGTCCTCGATCCCGATCATCAAACTGGCCATGGCCACTCGTCGCCCCGAGCAGGTCATCGGGATGCACTTCTTTAATCCAGTGCCCGTGCTCAAGCTCGTTGAAGTTATCTCGTCGCTACTCACGAGTCCCGAGACGACCGCGCGGGTGCACGAGTTTGCGAGCGGTCCGCTCAAGAAGCGCGTTATCACCTCGCCCGACCGCGCGGGCTTCGTGGTGAACGCCCTGCTGATCCCCTATCTGCTCTCAGCCGTACGCATGCTCGAATCAGGTTTCGCCAGTGCCGAAGACATCGACACTGGCATGGTGGTGGGTTGTGCGCACCCGCTCGGACCACTTGCGCTCACCGACCTCATCGGGCTCGATACGACGCTCGCGGTCGCCGAGTCGCTCTATGAAGAGTTCAAGGAGCCTCACATGGCTCCGCCCCCGTTGTTATCACGCATGACCCAGGCGGGATTGTTGGGGCGCAAGTCAGGACAGGGCTTCTACTCGTACAAGAAGTAGGGCCCTCAGACCAACGTCGCTCGACGCGGCGATTTCTCCGCACCCAGCCACCTTCTACGCTGGAGGATGAGAGGAAAGAGCATGTTCACCTACGTCATGACCTTGCAGTGCACCGACCGACCCGGGATCGTGCGCGCCACGAGCACGGCCATCGTAGAGGTTGATGGCAACATTCTCGAGAACGACCAGTTCACCGACCCGGTCACCAACCAGTTCTGCATGCGCACTCGATTCGAGACCGAAAAGGAAGACATCGATGCGGTGCGTGACCTGCTCAATACAGAACTGGCGAACTTTTCGCCCCACCTGCGCATCCGCAACGAGCAAGTGGAACGTCGGGCGATCATTATGGTTTCACAATTCGACCACTGCCTCGCGGACTTGCTCTACCGACGCGAGCAGGGCGACCTGCCCCTGGACATCGTGGCCGTGGTCAGCAACCACACGGTCTGTGAGCCACTCGCGGCGCGTTACGGCGTGCCGTTCTTTGAGATCCCCGTCACCGCGGCCACCAAGGAAATCGCCGAGAACGAACTGCGCGCGGTGCTTGCGAAGTATCGCGTTGACGTGGTTATTCTGGCGCGCTACATGCAAGTGCTCTCGAGCGAACTGTGCGCTGACCTGCATGGACGCGCGATCAACATCCACCATTCCTTCCTGCCGGGCTTCAAGGGCGCTAAGCCCTACCACCAGGCCTACGAGCGTGGCGTGAAACTCATCGGCGCCACCGCGCACTTCGTGACCCCCGAACTCGACGAAGGCCCCATCATCGAACAAGACGTCGTTCGCGTAAGCCACGCGAAGAGACCGAGCGACCTGGTCTCTCTCGGACGCGACATCGAGCGCAACGTCCTGGCGCGCGCGGTTCGCCTCGTCGCCGAAGACCGCGTGGCCCTCGTGGGAAAACGAACGATCATCTTCTCCCAGTGATCAGGTGACGGGGTTGCGTACGGCGAAGCGCGCGTCACGGTACATTCTCGAATCCATAACCTCGACGAGGCGCTCGACCGCGTCAAAGACGTCGACGAAGCGCACGTACAACGGCGTAAAGCCGAAGCGGCAGATGTCGGGCGATCGAAAGTCACCGATTACGCCGCGTTCGCTCAACGCCTGGATAACGCCATAACCTTCAGCGTGACGAAGGGCCACCTGACTGGCGCGCGTCGCGTGCTCGCGCGGGGTCACCAACTCAAAGACGCCGGGCAACCGGTCCTCGACGAGGGCGATGAACAAATCGGTCAACGCGAGGCTCTTCGCTCGGATCTGGTCCATCGTGACCCGCTCGAACAGGTCGAGCGCGCCATCGAGCGAGGCGAGGGCGATCATCGAAGGTGAAGACGTCACGAACGCCTGCATTCCCTCAGCGGGTTCGTAACGAAGCTCGAAGTCGAAGGGGCGTACGTGCCCGAGCCAACCGGGAAGCGGGTTCTCCAAAACTCCCTGCCAGCGCTCGCGCACGTACAAGAAAGCTGGCGCCCCGGGTCCCCCGTTGAGGTACTTATAACCGCAACCCGCGGCGAAGTCGACGTCGCACCCGGTCACGTCCAACGGCACCGCCCCGGTGGAGTGGGCAAAATCCCACAGCATGAGCGCCCCTGCGGCGTGGGCCTTCTTCGTGATCCCCGCCATGTCGAGCATCTCACCCGTGCGAAAATCCACGTGCGTGAGCATCACGAGTGCCACGTCGTCGTCGAGGGCGTCGTCGAGCGCGTTGCGGTTGATTACCTTCACTGTGACGGGACGGCCGGCTCGCGCGGCCATCGCTTCGACGATGTAGAGATCCGAGTGGAAGTTCGCCACGTCGGTCAGCACCACGTGACGATCCTTTTTCAGTTCGAGCGCGCCACCGACCAACTTGGCGAGCAAGAACGTGAGCGTGTCAGCGACCAACACCTCACCGGGGCGCGCGCCGATGAGTGGCGCCAACTTGTCACCAAGTCTCGTCGGCTCGGCCATCCATCCCGCACTGTTCCAACTGCGCACCAAGCCCCGCGCCCACTCGACGTCGATGACCTCGGTGACGCGCCGACGTGATGCTTCGCCGACGGGCCCCAGAGAGTTCCCGTCGAGGTAGATCTCTCCCTCGTTCAGCCGGAACTCGTCACGCAGGGACGCGATCTCATCAAGGTCGTCCATGATCCTACAGTCGTCACGCAAGATCACAGGACCGACCTCACTTCCCACAGCAACGGATACAACCGTTGCGTAATCGTCGTGTCCAGGTAGGCCATGCCTTCGCTCCCTCCGGTGCCGGGGCGCCGTCCAATCTGACGACCCGCCATCAACATGTGCCGGTGACGCCACATCGCCAAGCGCTCGTCGTGGTCCATCATGAGTTCAGCGACCGCATGGAGCGCAGACGCTTCTGCAGTGACGTGGCTCAAGTAGAGCGCTCGTACGAGGTCCATGAGGTCGTCGTGGTCCGAGGCACCGAGGGTTCGACGAAGCGAGTGCTCGAATCCCGCCCAGAGCGACGGCGCCCCACTTATTTCCTTGAGCCATAGTCGCTGGGACTGGTCAAAAAGATCGAAGGTGAGCATGGCCTTCTTACCAGCGCCACTGAGGAACTCGATTGCACGAAACTGGAACGATTGAAAACCCGAAGCGGGATCGAGCGGATCGCGAAACTGCAAGAATCCTTCGGGCGACATGCTCTCGAGGACCCGCAGGTGCTCAAGCAAGAGGTCCTCGATGGCGACCATGCGCCGCAGATGGGCAGTCGCTCGCCAAGGCTCGTTCGCCTCCAGTGGCGAAATCGCTCGACGCAGTTCGTCAATGATGACCTTGAACCAGAGTTCGTAGGACTGATGCACCACGATGAAGAGCAGTTCGTCCGGGGCGTCGTCGGTGAGGGGAACCTGCAACTCGAGCAGGTCATTTATCCGTAAATACGTTGAATAATCGGTACCGTTGCTCACGAAAAGCACTCTACTTCTAGCAAAAACTTAACCAGCCGCCAGCCAACCGAGCTAAGCGCGAGTGAGCGGCTTGTAGCGGAAGCGATGCGGCTGGTCGGCGTCAGTGCCGAGACGCTTGTGACGTTCGGCTTCGTACTCGGTGAAGTTGCCCTCGAACCAGCGCACCTCGGAATCTCCCTCGAAGGCGAGCACGTGGGTCGCAATGCGGTCGAGGAACCACCGATCGTGACTGATCACGACCGCACAGCCGGGAAAGGTCAAGAGTGCGTCTTCGAGAGCGCGCAAGGTGTCTACGTCGAGGTCATTGGTCGGTTCGTCCAACAGTAAGACGTTGCCGCCGCTTCGCAACACCTTGGCCAACTGGACCCTGTTCCTCTCGCCGCCGGAGATCTCTCCCACTTTCTTCTGCTGGTCACTGCCCTTGAATCCGAAACTCGCCACGTAGGCGCGCGCGTGAATCTCACGGGTGCCCACCACCATGTGCTCTTGGCCTTCGCTGATCTCGTCAAAGACCGTCGCCTCGGGGTCGAGACCGTCGCGACTCTGGTCCACGTACGCGAACGCCACGGTAGTGCCGACCTCGATGCTGCCCGCGTCGGGCTTCGCCTGGTCGAGCATCATCTTGAAGAGCGTCGTCTTTCCCGCCCCATTGGGTCCGATCACTCCGACGATGCCGCCCGGGGGAAGTAGGAACGTCAGGTCCTCTATTAGTAATCGGTCGTCGAACCCTTTGGAGATGTGCCTCGCGTTCACTACGACGTCGCCGAGCCGCGGGCCTGGGGGAATCATGATCTCGAGCTTGTCGGCGCGTCGCTCGGCGGCTTCAGACTCGGCCACGAGCTCGTTGAACGCGCTCACGCGTGCCTTACCTTTGCTCTGTCGAGCGCGCGGGGACATCCGTATCCATTCGAGTTCACGTTCGAGCGCTGATTGACGAGCCTTGTCGGACTTCTCTTCCGAGGCCAGACGTGCTTGTTTCTGCTCGAGCCAAGACGAGTAGTTACCCTCCCATGGGATGCCGTGACCTCGGTCGAGTTCGAGGATCCAGGACGCGGCGTTGTCCAAGAAGTAGCGATCGTGCGTGATCGCCACGACCGTGCCGCTGTAATCCTGTAGGAACCGTTCGAGCCACGCCACGGACTCTGCGTCCAGGTGGTTGGTCGGTTCGTCGAGCAAGAGCAGGTCGGGCTTGGAGAGCAAGAGCCGGCACAGCGCCACCCGGCGACGCTCACCGCCCGACAACGTGGTGACGTCCGCATCGGGCGCGGGCAGGCGCAACGCGTCCATTGCGATCTCGAGCGTGCGCTCAAGGTCCCAGGCACCCGCGGCGTCAATCCTGGTTTGTAGATTTGCTTGCTCGCTAAGAAGCGCGTCAAAGTCCGCGTCGGGGTCTGCCATCGCGGCACAGACTTCGTTGAAGCGAACCAGCAGATCTCGCTGCTCGCCCACCCCGTCGGCGACGTTTCCCACCACGTCCTTGGTCTCGTCGAGCTGGGGCTCTTGGGAGAGGTAACCCACGCTGAAGCCCGGGGTCAATCGGGCTTCGCCGGTGAAGCCATCGTCCAGGCCAGCCATGATTCGCAGAAGCGAGGATTTTCCCGACCCGTTGGCACCGATGACGCCGATCTTCGCGCCGGGATAGAAGGAGAGGTTTATGCCCTTTAACACTTCGCGGTCGGGAGGATAGAAGCGACGTAGGTCGCGCATGGTGAAGATGAACTGAGCAGCCATAGTCAACAGTGTTACTCAAAATCAGGTTGGCGAGGCGACGACGTCGCAATTTAGAAGGAGGCCCGCAATCACACTCGTCGGATGCCAACAAAGGTCAAGGCCCCCAATCGTCACTCGCCCGATTGGATCACCCTCGCAATCGCGAGTCTGGCCCAGTTCATGGTGGTCCTCGACGTCTCGATCGTGAACGTGGCGCTGTCGCGAATGGGTCACGACCTGCACTTCAGCGTTTCCAGCGCCCAGTGGTTCGTCAACGCCTACGTGCTTACCTTCGCCGACTTCTTGCAACTTGGGAAAGGGCCGCGGGCGTTTTTGGTCGTCGACGCGTCTACATGACGGGCTAGGCAGTTTTCACGATCGCGAGTATCGGCGCCGGCTTCGCCTTCTTACCCATGGCCCTAGGCTTCATCGCGGGCGCCTCATTCAGTTGGAAGATCATGGTAAAGACGGGTGGGCGACTCGTCTTGCTCGTAGGCGCGGCCACGGACACGCTCGATTTCCTCTGGTTATCAATGATCCAGGTCGGCAGTTCCTACTGGGCCTCGGTACTCGCCCCCGCGTTCAGGTGCGCCTTCGCGAAGGTTCAGCTCTTCTCGCCGCTCGCCAACACCGCCACCGCCGGGGTCAACTGCGCTGACGCCGGACTCGCGTCGGGGTACTCAACACCGCACGCCAAGTGAGTGGTTCTCTCGCCCTGGCGATCCTGGGGGCCCTCTGCAGATCGCCGCGCGACTTTTGCGAATCCCGCCTCCGCGCTCGCCCCCGTCAGCGGGTACCAACGGACTTTCCAAGTCTCGGCGCTGATCAACCTGCTCGCACTCGTGGTCAGTTTCGCCGTACCACGTGTTTCGGATCACGCCGTCGAACACTGACCCAGAGGGTCATGAATCGAACAGATTTCACACGCCAGACCCAGCAGCCCCTCTCTTCGAGGGCTAACCTCGCGTTGATAAACATCTGAGCGTGTGACGCGACCATGTCGGGGAAACTCCACACGTTTGGACAGTCTTCTGTTTACGGACTGACTACATAAAGGGAGAAACACATGGGGAGCGTTCGTCGCCTCACAAACATGTTCGGAGCCGCCGCATTGGTTCTGGGCACAATAACAATCAGCGTCGCGGCTACGACCGTGGCGGTTGGCTCAGCGGGAGCCGCCGGCACTTTCAAGGCATGCGTCGTGACCGACACCGGTGGTATCAACGACAAATCGTTCAACGAATCTGCGTGGAATGGCCTCCAGGCCGCCGCCAAGAAAGACCCAAGTATCGTTCCTTCGTATCTCTCGTCGACCTCGTCGGCTGACTACGCGCCGAACATCGCCAGCTTCGTCAGCAAGGGCTGTGGCATCATCGTGACCGTCGGCTTCCTGATGGACGCCGCCACTGCCGCGGCCGCTGACGCGCACCCGAACCAGAAGTTCGCGATCGTCGACGACCTGCCTACGGCACCCAAGAGCCACGAGCTCTTGGCCCTGCAGTACGAGACCGACCAGGCCGGATTCCTCGGTGGCATCCTCGCCGCGGGCATGACCAAGACCGGGACCGTTGCAGAATACGGTGGCGAAAACTTCCCGGCGGTGACCCTCTACATGAATGGTTACGTCGCGGGCGTTCGCTACTACAACAAGGAATACGGCACCAAGGTGAAGGTCCTCGGCTGGACTCCCGGTAAGGGTGCGTGCAGCCTGGCCGCGTGCGCCGGCAAGGGAACCTTCGTTGGAAACTTCACCGACCAGACCGCCGGGAAGACGATCACCGCCGGTGACTACGCCTCGGGCGCGGACATCGTGTTCCCCGTCGCTGGCTCAGTGGGGCTCGGTTCGGTCGCCGCCGCCCAGCAGGCTGGCGCTGGTCACTACGTGATGTGGGTCGACTCGAACGGCTGTGAGTCGGACGCGACTGACTGCAAGTACTTCGTGGGTACCGTTGCCAAGGGCGTGGAGCCTTCGGTCGAAGCCGCAGTGCTTTCGGCCGCCCAGGGCACCTTCAAGGGTGGTTCCTACATCGGCACGTTGGCGAACAACGGCACGCAACTCGAGTACGGCGGTGTCAAGATTCCTTCATCGCTGAAGGCGAAGATCGCCACGGCCAAGGCGGGCGTCATTGCGGGCACGATCTCGGTGAACCCAAACAAGTACCCAGCCAGCTAAACGTTGTTGACGAGTCTCAGTGACTCAGACGAGAGGCCCGGGCACAAGCTGCCTGGGCCTCTCGTCTGAGTACGATAAGCCACTATGCGACTAGAACTCCGCGGGATCACGAAGCGATTCGGTTCCTTCACCGCGAATGATTCGATAAGCATCACCGTCGAGCCCGGTCAGATCCACTGTCTGCTGGGCGAGAACGGCGCGGGTAAGTCGACGCTGATGAACGTCCTGTTTGGACTTTTGCACCCCGAGGAGGGTGAGGTCCTCATCGACGGTGAGGTGACCAAGTTCGCCGATTCAGGCGAAGCCGTGCGCCGGGGCATCGGCATGGTCCACCAACACTTCATGCTCGTGCCCGTCTTCTCGGTCGCTGAGAACGTCGTACTCGGCTTCGAGCCGACCAAGTCCTTTGACCGCGTCGACTACAAGCGCGCCACCGAGGAGATCCGTCGTATCTCAAAGGAATTCAGCCTCGAGGTAGACCCTGACGCGATCGTGGAGAACCTCCCTATTGGCCTGCAACAACGCGTCGAGATTCTAAAAGCCCTCAGCCACGACGCGGAACTCCTGATCCTGGACGAGCCGACGGCGGTGTTGACGCCCCAGGAGATCGACGCACTGATGAGTATCATGCGTTCGCTCGCCGCCTCGGGTAAGAGCATCTTGTTCATCTCGCACAAGCTCAAAGAAGTTAAGGCCATCTCTGACGTGATCACGGTAATTCGCCAGGGAAAGGTCGTCGGCACCGCCGAACCAACCGCATCTGAGAAAGAGCTGGCGTCACTGATGGTGGGCCGTGAAGTGATCCTCACGGTCGAGAAAACGCCATCCACACCAGGCGCCAACGTGCTCGAGATCCGCGACTTGGTCGTTCACGACGACCGGGGCCTAATAGCGGTAAACGGAGTGTCCCTCGATGTTCGCGCGGGTGAGATCCTCGCGCTCGCCGGGGTCCAGGGCAACGGTCAGACCGAACTCGTCGAAGCGATCACGGGTCTGCGTCGCGTGGAGTCAGGCACGGTCACGCTTAAGGGCCGCGACGTTACGAACGTGACGCCGCGACAGGCTCTCGACGCGGGGATCGGTCATATCCCCGAAGACCGTCAACGCTTCGGTCTCGTGTTGTCGATGTCACTCGCGGACAATCTGGTACTCAATACCCCCAAACGCGCTCCCTTCGCCAAGCACGGCACCCGGAACCTGCGCGCCATCGATCAGAACGCTCGTGATCGTGTCGAGGATTTCGACATCCGCGCGACTTCGATCCGCGAACCCGTCAGTTCACTCTCCGGGGGGAACCAGCAGAAGGTGATCGTCGCACGAGAACTTTCAAGAACCTTGCAAGTCCTGATCGCTTCGCAACCCACGAGAGGGCTGGACGTCGGATCCATTGAGTACGTGCACCATCAGATCGTCCAACAACGAAACGAGGGCAACGGCTCGCTCATCGTCTCATCGGAACTTGACGAAGTCATGGCCCTCGGTGACCGCATCGCCGTGATGTTCGCGGGCAAGATCAGCGGCATCGTCGATCCGTCCGTGAGCCGTCAAGCGATCGGACTGTTGATGGCGGGAGAAACGAACCTCGAGCATGTCTGAGCAGTTAGCAACCAGGCCGCCACGCCATTTCCTGCGTCGGATCGGATCCCAAGACCCGATCGTGGTCGCTTCACTGGCGTTACTGCTCGGATTCGTCGTCGGGGCCCTCATCATCATCACCACCACGCCCGCCGTGCTCGATGCGTGGCGTGGGCTCTTTCACAGTTGGGGCGCGCCGGGTCACGCGATCAAGGTCTCCTTCGACAACGTCGGCGCTGCCTATCGAACCATGTTCACCGGTTCGATCATCGACCCTCAGAGTTTCTGGCACTCCCTGACGACGGGCAAGGGATGGGACACCACGCTCACGCCAATCTCGGAGACCCTCACCTACGCCACGCCCCTGGTCATCGTGAGCATCGGCGTGGGTATTGCGTTCCAGACCGGCATCTTTAACATCGGCGCCAACGGACAAGCCGTCCTTGGCGGCATCATGGGCACCGCCGCCGGTTCTATGGTGCACATGCCAACAGTGCTCCACATCCCTTTCACCCTCGCCGCCGGTCTCGCGGGTGGCGTGATCTCGGGAGCGGTGCCGGGCGTACTCAAGGCTCTCACGGGCGCGCACGAGGTGATCGTGACCATCATGTTTAACTACGTGCTGTACGCCTTCTTGCTCTTCGCCGTACTCTCGACCGCGCTGCAACAGCCCGGCCAGCAGAACGACATCTCACGTACGCTCGATCCTTCGGCGCAACTCGCTCCGCTCTTCGGTGTCGGATCGGGGCTGCGCGTCAGCTACGGCGTCTTCGTCGCCATAGCGGTCGTGCTCTTCGCCTGGTGGCTGCTCGACCGTTCGTCGCTCGGTTTCGAATTCCGCGTCACGGGAGCGAACCCTCAGGCCGCCAGGGCTTCGGGAATGAACGCGCGCGTCATCGTCATCGTCGTGTTCCTCATCTCAGGCGGACTGGCTGGCCTCGCGGGCGTCGTCCAAGTGGCGAGCACGACGCACTACATCGACGGCGAGTTCCTCATTGGTAACGCGGGTATCGGCTTCACCGCGATTACCGTCGCCCTGCTCGGTCGAAATCGTCCCATGGGTATCGTCTGGTCGTCGCTGCTCTTCGCCGCCCTCGGCGTCGGCGGACGGGCCATGCAAGCGACCACCGGCATTCCGCTCGACCTGGCGACCGTCATCCAGTCTGCCGTCGTGCTCTTCGTGGCGACGCCGGTACTCGTGAAAGAGATATTCCGTTTACGTGGCGCCCCCAGTCAAACGATCGAACTCGCGACGAAAGGGTGGAGCACGTGAGCGCCGGGATTACCGAGGCGAGGGCGGACGCGCCCGTCGTGCGCAAGGTTCCGCGGGGTCGCACGCGCGTCATCGGGGTGATCATGGTGGTCATTGGGCTCTTCACCTTGGTCGCCTTCGGTCTCAATACCTCGTCCAAGGCCCACTCGGCCCTCACCTTCAGCCCGGTCGACATCATCTCGAACGCGCCCTGGCACCTGGGCACGCTCACGTTGCTCACCCTGTGGACCAACGTCGTACTCGGCTTGGTCATGACCGCCATCGGCATCGAGGTCTTGTGGCGCCAACCCCGACGCGGGGTGATGGGCCGGTTCGGTCTGGTCTCGGTCCTGTTCCTGCTGGCCTTGTTGTTTTGGGCCGTACGCACGCCAGGTCCTTCGCAAGTCTCCTTCATCGATCTCACGTCGATCCTCGTGGGCAGTTCGGAAGTGACGATGGTGCTCATCTTCGGATCGCTGTCGGGCGTGATGTGCGAACGGGCGGGCGTCGTGAACATCGCCATCGAAGGCCAATTCATCGCGGGCGCCTTCGTCGGCGCCATGGTCGCCTCGACGACCAACAACTACTTCTACGCAGCGATCGGGGGCCTGGTCGCCGGAGGCATCATCGGATGGATACTCGCGTTCCTCGCGGTGCGCTATCTCTCGGATCAGATCATCGTGGGCGTGGTGCTCGTCACCATGCTGAGTAGCCTGTCCTCGTATCTCAATCTGCAGATCTTCACGCCCTACCCCAATCTCAATACGGGTAACGTCCTCGGGAACTTCGCCATTCCACTCCTGGACAAGATTCCCATCATCGGCCCGGTCTTCTTTAATCAGTCCGCCTTCTTCTATCTGATGCTGCTACTGATTGGCGCGGTGAGCTTCGCGCTCTTTAAGACCCGTTACGGACTACACGTGCGTGCGGTGGGCGAACACCCACACGCCGCCGCGACCGTCGGGATCAACGTCGCGCGTGTGCGCTATATCAACGTCGTGCTCGGCGGCGCGATCGCCGGCGTCGGGGGTGTGGCCTTCATCAGCCAGCAGGGCCAGTTCCAGCCCGGCATCACTTCGGGGCTCGGTTACATCGCCCTCGCCGCCATGATCTTCGGACGCTGGCGCCCCTCGGGTGCGGTCGTGGCGTGTGTGCTCTTTGGTATGTCGGTCTACCTCGCGGACAATCTGCAGACCTACAACATCCCGATCTCCACCGAGATCCTCACCATGTTCCCCTACATCATCACGATCTTCGTGGTCTCGGGGCTGGTCGGGCGCGTACGCGCTCCCGCCGCCGACGGTCAGCCCTACCTCGCGGGTTAGCTTCGCGAACCCAACTTTCGCACGACTTTCGAGGCGCGACTCATCGCAAGTTCCAACGACTGGTCGCGGCTTCGCCCGCTGAGCCGTTTCGAGAGGTAGGCACCCGTGGCGGCGTCGCCCGCCCCCGTGGTATCGACGACCTCGACCTCACGTGAGGGCTTGCGCAAGAGTTCACCGTCGCTGATCACGAGTGCGCCCTCTCGTCCGAGGGTGACTACCACCTCGTGGGCGTGGGTGTGCAGAGCCGTGAGGGCACGTTGGAGGCTTCTCGACTCGGCGAGGGCGCAGGCTTCCTCTTCGTTGGCGAAGAGGAAGCTCACCCGGCCTATGGCCTTAAGGAACTTGGCCGCGCCGAGCTGTCGTAGCGGCGCGACCGAACAAACGTCGACTGACGTCGTGGCGCCCAGTTGACGCGCGATGCCGAGAGCGTCGCTGGCGATCCTTCGCGTGCGCGAGTCCAAGAAGGTGTAACCCGAGACGTGCAGGTGATCAAAGGGCACGGCAAGGGCGTCGTGGACCGCGTCGTCACTCAGTCGCGGGTTCACCCCGCGGTCGCTCAACATCGCCCGCTCGCCGTCGTCGTTCACGAAAGCGACCACGACGCCCGTCGCGCCGGGCAAGACCTGAACCAGGGGCGTCACGTCAGCTGCGCGCAGGTCCGCTAAGAACACCTCGCCGGCGGCGTCGTTACCAACTGCACCCACGAAAGCCACGTGATGATCGAGCGCCAACTCGACCGCGATGTTCGCGCCCGAGCCTCCCCGTCCAAGACGCACACTCGACGCGGTGTCACTGGTGATGTTGACCGGCTCGAGGGCACGTACCACGACGTCTAGCATCGCGTCACCCAGGACCAGGATGCGCTTCTGGTTCACTGGTCGGCCTTCGCGATCTCCTGGGCGATCTTGCTCGCGAGCGCGGCGTTCGCCACCACCAAGTCGCGGTTGACCTGGACACTCTTACCCGCGCTGAAACGTGCGAACTCCGCGAGCAGCACCGGCGTCACATCCTTGCCCGTGACGCCCAAGTGGTTCGAGAGCGCGAGCGCGCTCTCGAGGGCGTTGTCGTGGACCTGAGCGTCCAGTTGCTGGTGCTCGGCGACCGGGTTCGCCACAAGCATGCCCGTCGGCGAGAACAGCCGGTGCAACAAGAAGGCCCGCGCCACTTGCGTGGGATCCTCGAGTGACCAGTCGAGAGCGAAACCGCTGCTCGCGCGATAGAACCCCGGGAACTCCTTCGTGCGATAACCCGCGATTGGCACCCCGAGTGAGTCAAGTCGCTCCAGGGTGGCACCGATATCAAGGATCGACTTCACGCCCGAAGCGACCACGAGCACCGGCGTTCGCGAAAGCGCGGTCAAGTCCGCGGACTCGTCAAAACTCTGCGCGGCGCCCCGGTGCACGCCACCGAGACCCCCCGTCGCCATGACCGCGATGCCGACACGATGGGCCACGGCGATCGTGCCCGCAACCGTCGTCGCGCCGTTTGTCGATGTCGCGAGCGCTAGTCCGAGATCGCGCGAGGAGAGCTTCGCAGCCTTGGTCTGCGCGCAGGCGAGCTCCTCGAGTTGGACCGCGCTCAGCCCGACGACGACTTTGCCGTCCAACACGCCAATGGTCGCGGGAATTGAGCCATGTTTTCTCACCGCTTGATCGCACTCACGTGCGACCTCGAGATTGATCGGCGCGGGAAGACCTTGGACGACGATCGTAGTCTCCAGAGCGACAATGGCGCCCGCCTCGTTAAGCGCGGTAGCGACTTCGTCGCTGAGTACGACCTGGCCATTGAGAGGATTGTTCACGCTGAGCGAAGTGTACTGTTTTGGCGTGAGTTCGTTGAATGAAATCCCATGGTCGGAACTTCGAGAACGCGCCATCCACGCCACTTCTCTGTCCTACAGTCCGTACTCGCACGTGAAAGTGGGAGCAGCCGGTTACACCACCGACGGACGAATCGTCGAGGGCGCCAACGTCGAGAACGCCAGCTTTGGTCTCACGCTGTGCGCGGAGTGCTCTCTCGTGAGTGACCTGATCCGACAAGGTGGCGGACGCCTCGCCGCGGTATCCATCGTGGCCGGCGACACCCAACCAATCGCACCCTGCGGGCGATGTCGCCAACTGCTCTTCGAGCACGGCGGTGGTGGACTGCTCGTCGACGCCGGCCTCGACGAGTCGCCCCGGCACCTGCACGAACTCTTGCCCGACGCGTTCGGTCCCGATGACCTCGGGTTGCGCGCGAATCCATGAGCTTTTCCGCCGTCGACGTCATCACGACCAAGCGAGAGGGCGGCGAGATCAGCGATGCGGCGATCTCTTGGTTCCTCGACGCGTATCAGCGAGGTGACGTCGCCGAAGAGCAGATGTCGGCGCTACTCATGGCCATCTTCTTTCGCGGAATGGACCAGCGTGAACTGCGTACCTGGACCGATCGCATGGTCGCTTCGGGCGAGACCCTCGATCTTCGAGGACTCTCTCGTCCGAGCGTCGACAAGCACTCGACCGGCGGCGTCGGCGACAAGATCTCTTTGATACTGGCGCCACTCGTCGGCGCCTGTGGCGCCGCGGTACCCCAATTGTCAGGCCGAGGGCTCGGACACACCGGCGGCACACTCGACAAGCTCGAGTCGATACCGGGTTGGCGCGCTTCACTTTCCAACGAGGAGATTCGCCAGCAACTCGAATCCGTGGGTGCGGTGATCTGTGCCGCGGGCGCAGGTCTCGCGCCGGTCGATCGCCGCCTGTACGCGTTGCGCGACGTGACCGGTACCGTCGAGTCGATCCCGCTGATCTCGTCGTCGATCATGTCCAAGAAGATCGCCGAAGGTACCCAGGCGCTCGTACTTGACGTGAAAGTCGGACGCGGGGCTTTCATCAAGACCATCGAGCGGGCCCGTGAATTGGCGCAGACCATGGTCGGGCTCGGCGAGGATCACGGCGTCTCGACCGTGGCGCAACTCACTTCAATGGACCAGCCGCTCGGACGCGCCGTGGGCAACTCGATCGAGGTCGTCGAGTCCGTCGAGGTCTTGCGCGGCGGCGGCCCCAGTGACGTTCGTGAACTCACCCTCGCTCTCGCACGTCTCATGCTCGAACTAGTCGACATCAACGTTGACCCGCGAGAGAAGTTGGACGACGGCTCAGCCTACGAGGTCTACCGCTCGATGATCGCGGCCCAGGGTGGTGACCCGGACGCGGTCCTGGTGCCCGCACCCGTGCGCGAGGTCGTCACCTCACAGGCGAGCGGTTGGGTGTCGTCGTTAGATGCTCGGTGCGTCGGCGTCGCGGCGTGGCGCCTCGGCGCGGGCCGCGCTCGCAAGGAGGACCCCGTGAGCGCAGGCGCGGGCGTGATGTGCTTGGTGCGAGAGGGGGAGCAAGTCGCGCTGGGACAGCCGATCTTCGAACTCTACGCCGACGACGACGAACACCTCGCGCGCGGTCGTGAGACCATTCAACGAGCCATGACGATCGGAGGCGACCAACCCACGTTGGTCCCGATTCTCCTCGAAACAATCACGAGGTAAAGACCAGGCGCCGTGGCTAGCCTTAACGTATGTCAGAGCCGACACTCACCCGCGAGATCATCGAGAAGGCGCCCAAGGTCCTGCTGCACGAGCATCTCGACGGCGGTCTTCGACCCCAGACCGTTCTCGAACTCGCTCGCGAGATTGATTATCACGGTCTACCGACTCAGGACCCTACCGAACTGCGCCAGTGGTTCATCGCCGACGCACCCGGCAGCGACCTGGTGCGTTACCTCGAGGGCTTTCGCCACACCATCGCCCTCATGCAGACCAAGGAACAACTCCAAAGGGTGGCGAGCGAGAGCGCACTCGACCTCGCGCGAGATGGCATTGTCTACGCTGAGGTCCGTTTCGCTCCCGAACAGCACCTCGAGCGCGGACTCAAACTCGACGAGGTCGTCCAAGCGGTGCTCGAAGGCTTCGCCCACGGCACCGAGCAGGCCGCCCTCGAAGGCCGCGCCATTGTCGTACGCGCCATCCTCTCGGCGATGCGCCAGGCCGACGAGAGCGAGGAGATCGCCGCGCTCGCGGTGTCGTTTCGCGACCACGGCGTCTGTGGCTTCGACATCGCCGGACCCGAAGACGGCTTCCCGCCCACCGAGCACCTGCGCGCCTTTCACCTAATCCAACGCGAGAACTTCCACATGACCATTCACGCCGGCGAAGCCTTCGGGCTCCCCTCGATCTGGGAGGCGGTGCAGTTCTGTGACGCCGAACGCCTCGGTCACGGCGTGCGCATCGTCGACGACATCAAACACGTGGGCGATTCGTTCGAACTGGGGCGACTCGCGAACTACGTGCGTGACCGACGAATCCCCCTCGAAGTGTGTCCCACCTCTAACGTCCACACCGGCGCGGCAAAGTCGAT